>QNDZ01000014.1 GCA_003646055.1 bacterium | reverse complement strand
GAGGTGAAGATTGGTAAGGATGGAAAGGTTTTGCATGTGGGTAAACTTGAGGATGTGAGTGGAGTATCAGACATAGCAAGACAGGTCGCAGAATTGTTTCTCTTCATCCCCTCAAAAACCGTGAAGATAGGGGAGGTATGGACAAAGAGCAGTGAGACAGAGGGAAGCAAGGGTGATTATACATTCACCCTGAAGGATGTGAAACTTATAGGCGGTAAGAAGATTGGACGAGTGGAAGAAAAAGGGATTATAAAGGTGGATAAAAAACAGGATATGATGGGAATGACAGCGGATGTCCACCTGTCTGGAAAGGAAAAATCGGAAGTTTCTGTTGAGATTGCGAAAGGCATTCCAGTGGAAAAGAAGATCAGTCTTGGTCTGGAGGGAACAAGCACCATATCAGGTGGTACAATACCGGGAACCATGGAAATGAAGATGTATATTGATAACACAATAACAATAAAGATGAAGTAAGGAGGTATTGATGAAGAGAGTTTTTGTTGTTCTGGGGATTGTTTTAATACTTGTTGGGTGTGCAGGGACGAAGACAATAAAACTCCCTGAAAACATAACCAGGGATAACTTCCCCAATGCAAATGCTGTTGTGGTGTTTGACTCATCTGTTGTGGATGTCCAGCCGGATGGAAAGTTTCTGAGCAGGGAACATGCAATTATAAAGATCCTTACAATGAAGGGAAAGGCAGAGTATGCTGACCAGACCTTCTCATACTATACAATGTATGATACTGTCAGGGTTATAAGGGCGAGGGTGATTAAGGAGGATGGAAGGATAATAGATGTTCCCAGAGAGAATATTAAAGATGTAAAGATTCCAGCAATGAGCAAGTTCTTCCTCCCCAATGTTCGCATGAAAAAGATTACATTCCCTGATGTTGAGATAGGTGATGCCATAGAATACATTGTTGAAGACGAGATGAGGGCGCCACCAATGGAGAATAACTACGATGCAATGGTGATGTTTCAGGGCACTGACCCCATCCTTCATCAGGTTTATGTATTGAAGATACCAATGGATGTAAAGTGGAAGGTGTACAATGATGAAGATGGTATGGTAAAATATACAAATAAGAATGAAAAAGGGAAATCGGTTCACATATGGGAGATTAAGGATGTCCCTGGCATTATCAGGGAACCACTTATGCCAGCAATAACTGATGTTGCAAAGAAGATATTGATTTCAACAGTACCCTCATGGAAGGTGTGGTCAAAATGGTACTGGGGCTTATGCAAGGACAAATTTGCGGTGAATGATACCATGATAGCAGTGATGGACAGTCTCTTGAAGGGTACAAAGACAAAGATGGATACAATCAGGGCAATATATCACTATGTTGCTGATGAAGTAAGGTACGTGGGAACAACAATGTCAGGGAAAAAGGGTGGATATGAACCATTCCCTGCCACAAAGACCTTCAGGCAGAAGTATGGTGTATGCAGGGATAAGGCAGCCCTGATGGTTGCAATGTTGAGGCATCTCGGGATTGAGGCCTACACGGTTCTTACCAATCCTGCTATGAAGGTTGAGAAAGAGATACCTGTTGACCAGTTCAACCATGCAATTGTAGCAATCAAGGAGGGTGATTGGTACATATTCTCTGACCCGACTGTCCAGTTCTGTAAGGATCTGCTTGCCCCATATGAACAGAACAGGGGTGTGCTTGTCTGCACACCAGAGGGAGAAGACCTTGCATATACAGAGATACTACCACCTGACAGTAACACTTCAAACGTTGCTGCAATCTTTAATCTGAATGGGGATGGAGGATTTGAGGGTGAAATAAACATAGTGGGAAAGGGAATGAATGATATGGGGCTGAGGATGCTTGCAAAGATGCTTTCGCCTGACAGAATAAAGCAGATATTTGAAGGCTCATTCCAGTCCATGGGGAGTGGGGTTGCTATTGACACAATAATCTTTTCAGACCCACAGGACTATACAAAACCCATGAATATAAAGATAAAACTCAATGCAGATGAGTTTGCACTTGTTCAGGGCAAGAAGATGAGGTTCACTTCCCCATTTTCAGGTGGGTCATCAGTGGGGATATCCGTGGGAAGGGGAGGTGGAGGAGACCCATTTGCACTTGAAAAGAGAAATTATCCACTATACCTCTATTCCAAATCAAAAAGTATTGCTGTGGAGAGGATAAAGATACCCAAAGGCTACAGGGTTGTTCAGATACCAGAAGATTACACCATTGATTCTGATTTTATGACGGTTAAAAGCACATGGAAGAGAAAGGTGAGGAGCATTGAGCACAAAACAGAGTTTATTATGAAGAAAATTGAAATTATGCCCGAGGAATATCCCTCTGCAAGGAAGGCGATGAAGGAGATGCAGGAGAAGTCCAAACGTGAAGTAATCCTTGAAAAGATATAGGAGGTGAAGAATGGTGTTGTTTCTTTTGCTTTCAATAAATCCGTCCCAGTTCCCCAATGCATCTGGATACATCCACAAGGATTCTACTGTTATAATCCAGCACCAGGACGGCAAGATTGAAAAGATTAGATACCTGAAGATAGAAATACTGAATGACAGGGGTAAGGACAAACTCGGTGACATTTCAGAGAGATATGATGCATCATCCCAGAAGTTTGTTATAGACTTTGCAAAAACAACCCTCCCTGATGGAAGTGTTTTTAATCCAGAGAAGGATGCCATATCCGATGTAAGTGCACCAGAGGTAGGTTTTGCCACAATCTATACAGATATGATGATGAAGGCTGTATCCTTTCCAGCCCTCAGACCAGGTGCAATTATTGAATACAGATACAGGATTGAACCCAAAAAGGAGAGCAAGCATCCACTCTTTGGGAGGGTGCTTTTCAGGGGCACTGAACCTATGGGAGAAAAGATATTCACCATTGTTGTTCCCAGAAACAGGCCTGTGCACTACTCATTTGAGAATGGTGAGATACCTGTCAGTGTTGAGACAACAGAGACAAATCTAATATATACATTCAAAAAGAAAGATATTCCAATGTTCCTGGAAGAGATGGACATGCCCTCCATTTCAAAACTTGCACCAGCAATCCTATTTTCACAGTTTGAATCAATGGATGATATGGGTGAATGGCTTTATGAAAAGTTCTCTCCCGCCTTTTCTTCAGATAAGGTGATAAAGAAAAAGGTTGAGGAACTCAGAGGTAATACCGATGAAGAGACCATGCTTAACATAGCAAGATTTGTTCAGAAGGATGTGAGGAATGTTTCACTCTACCTTTGGGATGCAGGGTATAAACCCCATAAGGCTGATGTTGTTTTGAAAAATATGTATGGTGACCCCAGGGATAAGGCAGTACTTCTCTATTCACTACTAAAAGCAGCAGGTTTTGAGCCTGAAATGATACTTGTTAGTGCTCCCAAGGGAAAGTACTTTGCCATTGTTGGTTTGTCCTCAGTACTTCAGTCAGGTGGAAAGGTCTATTCACCTGCAGAATTCACAGATATAGTGATAAAGGTTAATCTAAAGGGTAAGGATTATTACTTCCCTGTTATGGAGAACAGGAGCAGATGTGGATACCTTCCGGGGAGGTATCAGGGTGAAAAGGGTTTTGTTGTTTCAGAAAAAGGAGCATATGTTACACTCCCCGTGCTTCCATCCGAAGAAAGTGTTTCCAGGGTGAACATGACAGGAGAGGTGGATAAAGATGGTAATCTTAAAGGTGAAATGGAACTCTTCCTCACAGGTGAATTTGGCAGATATGCAAGATGGGCATTGAGGGACAGGAAAAAGAGGGAAAGAGAGATATATATGAAGTCTGCCATTTCCTCTCTTTCCAGGGGTTCAACTGTGGAATATGAATTCAATGGTCTTGAGAATATTCTCAATGATGTTAAGGGAACTGTGAAGTTCACAGCCCCTGACTATTGCAAAAAAGAAGGCAAAGAGGTGACGTTTGTGATTCCACATCCACCTTTCTGGTTTGTTGATTTCGGGAATCCTGCCCAGACATTTAGGAGAAGGTATCCTGTTGATATTGGAGCACCTGGAAAGGTACTGTATTCATTCAGGGTAAAACTTCCAGAGAATGCAAAGATAGAATTTCTGCCAGATGATGTGAATGTTGAAAATGAGGTAGGAAGCATAAAAAAAAGCATTAAAAGGGACGGAAATGACGTTGTGTACAATGTTGAACTGATAGTAAAGAAAAAGATTATTCAACCTGAAGAATACAGGAGCCTTAGAAAACTTTTCCTGAAATACAGGAGCAAGAACACCAGAACCGTGATATTTGGGGACGGAGGATGACAATTTGACATTTTGTTTATCCTGTTTATTTTCAGTTAGATAAAGGATAATAGATTAGTAGTTTAGACCTCCGTCCCTGATGGAGGCAAAACTATATTCACAGAGGAAAGAAAAAGCTGAAGGAGTATCTTAAAAACACATTAAAAGGGGTGTATCATGGAACTTGAAGAATTGATGAAGAATGCAGCTATTGAGAGGGCACCTGAAGGTATAGTGGATAAATGGGTTTTTATACTGAATGAACAGAAGAAAATCCGAAGGAAGAAACTGCTTAACTTAATGATAAGTCTTGCCCTGATTATAACCTTCATACCCATACTCCTGCTGGGACAAAAATTTTACATCATCCCTGACAACTATATCCTGTGGTATTTCCACATACCTGAAATTCTAACAAAGATACAGATAACCCTCCCATGGATACTCATCCTCTCTCTGGGTTTTTCCCTGTGTGGCCTCAATCTCTTCCACCCTGTACTTTTTCAAATTCAGAAGGCAGGGTTATATTTACTCTAACTGATTTATCCTGTTGTTTCAGCCCTTCCTTTACCCACCTTCAGGGGAAAGAATAAAGCAATAAATACAATTGATATAATTATAAGGGCATTCCCAACGCCTGTTTTATCCGCAAGGAAGCCAATGATTGGTGCAAGGATTGCCATGGATATGGTCTTGAGTTGTGATTCAACACTCAAGCCAGATGCCATTGTGGTTGATGGTATATTATCACTGATATATCCAACATTCATTGGCCTTCTCATGTTCTGGAGAATGTAAAACAGGATGTATGAGCATATGGCAATGGAAGGAATATTGAGGCTTGTGCTCAGACCAGAGATGAAAAGGAGTATGCCTCCAAGCAGGAATGTATTGTTTATGGCACGGGTAAGACTTCCTATCCTGCTTACCACCTTACCAGCATTCCTTGATGCAAGGCTTGTGAGGATATAGAGGAAGAAATAGACAACACCAACAATAATGGCGACCCTCTGTTTCTCTCCCAGATAAAGCAGAACAGGAAGCAGGAGTGCCTGTGCCTTCAATATGGGCTGTAGGTAGTCCTTTGAGGACTTGAAGAATCCATCAAATATTGCAGAATTGAATATGGCCTTCAGTGCCTCAACGCTTTTGAACATGCTCAGAAAGTCCCTCATTGTCCTTTTGAACCTTTCTGTAACCCTCTGTTTCCATCTCCCCTTTATCTCTTCCTGTATCCCATCAAGATATGCAGGGTATGTGAACATCAGTATCAGACCCATTATGTATGGAATGATTGAGATAAGAAAAACAGGCCTGTAAGAGCGTGCATAGAATACAATGGCAATGGCTATGAGTGAGGATACTGCTGAACCAAACTGGGATGCTGACCTTGTATGGCCGTAGTACTCAACCTTTTTATCCTTCATACCCTTTATTCTCAGATACTCGAGAATCATTGCCTTGTGTGTTCCACTCCTGAATGCCTCACCCGATGCAAAGAAAATCATTGCAATGGCATACACATAGAATCTTGGGAAGAGATAAAAGATGGCAAAGGATACGATGTAGGATATAAAGGCATATATCATGGACTTTCTTCTACCATAGGCATCTGCAATAACTCCAGTTGGTATTTCAAGGATGTTTGTTGCGATCTCCCTGATTGAGAACAGGGTTCCTATCTCAAGGAAGGACATGCCCATCTCTCTGAAGAAGAGTATGATAAATGGGTCAAAGAACCTCTGGTTCTTAAGAAACCCATAAAGACAGAACCTGTAATACATACTGTCTTTTTTTATTGCCATTTATATCTCCTTCGCCTTTCTTAATGCCAGTTTTACAAGTGGTGGCCCAATCAGTTCATATATAACAGTTGTGACAATGATTGTGCTCAGGATGAGGTCACCTTCAGGCAGGTATATCTTTGATATAATGGCAAGCCCTATTGCCACACCAGCCTGTGGAGCAAGGCCAAGCCCCAGATACTTCCTCACATTCGGTGGAGCCTTTGAAATTCGTGCACCAATGTATGCACCCAACATCTCTCCAGGGAGTCTTGTGAAAACATATACAAGACCAATAAGCCCAAGTGCCTTCAGACTTGTTACCTCAAGGCTTGCACCTGCGAGCACAAAGAAGAGAAGATAGAGTGGCGGGTCAAAACCTTCCAGTATGTCAAATGCCCTTGTAGAGGGTTTTATTGTGTTTGCAATGGTTGTTCCAAGCATCATGTTTGAGAGGAGGATTGATAGTTTCAGTTCTTCACATATACCACCAGTGAGAAGGATAACACCTATTATTCCTATAAGTGTATGTGTGGGTGATTTGAAGAACTTGAAGAGTTTTGAAAAGATGTAACCTATAATGAACCCTATTCCCAGACTTCCCACCACCTCAATAAAGGCATGACCCATCTGGTGAAACACACTTGAGAAGATAATTCCTTTGCTCATGGATAGTGCTCTTGCAAGTGCAATTGAAAAGGCAAATAGCATTATACCCCAGGCATCGTCTATGGCTACCACACCAAGGAGTGTATCAGTAAGAGGACCCTTTGCCCTGTACTCCCTCACCACCATCACCACTGCAGCAGGTGCTGTTGCAGGAGCAATGGCACCAATTACAATGGAAAGATAGAGTGGCTGGTGAAGTATAAATTTTAATGCAAGGGTCACGACAAGGAAGGAGACAACAACCTCTCCAATGGATATGGCAAAAACAGCCTTCCCGATCTTCCTCAGGCTCTTGAGTGTAAAACTCTTACCAAGTGTGTATGCAATGAATGAGAGTGCCACACTTGAAACAAAGTCTGAGCCATTGAGGATCCCTTTGTGAATTATATTCAGTCCATAGGGTCCCATCACAATGCCAGAGACAATATATCCTGTAACAGATGGGAGTCCCATCTTATTGAAGATTCTGCCAAAGATGAAACCTGCAATAACTAATAAACCAAGACTGAGTATAGGGTTCAGCATAACACTATCAGAATATATTCAACATCAGGATAGGTCAATAGGAATTTTCAGGTTGACAAAGGTTGTTTTTGGCAGATAATTAAAGAAGAAAAAGAAAGGAGGTATTATGAGGAAGTTGATACTTGTCATCCCATTTGCCATTATGCTTATGGCTCTTGGCTGTCAGAATGTGGCAGATGTCCAGAGCAGTGTGGATGAATTATCAAAGAAGGTCACTGCCCTTGAACAGAAGGTTGAAAAACTTACACCCACAACAACAACTGAAAAAGGGGAAAAGGTAGAGGTTGCTACAGCAAAGGAACTCAAAGAACTGAAGGATGAGATAGCAGGCATAAAGAAGGACATCTCTGCCATTAAGAAGGACCTGAGTGATCTCAGGTCAAGGTATGAATCACATCTTAAGAAGTATCACAAGTAAGGAGGGTTTATGAAGAAGTTACTTATATTCCTTGTTCCCATTGCATTCATCATTGGATGTGGGACAACACCGGTGGAGATTTCTGCTCCAACGAATCTAACGATAACAGGTGCAGATGGATTGAGTGTGAGTTTCTCATGGGTTGAGAGTGAAACACCAGACATAGACGGCTACATTTTCTTCCTTGAAGACACCATAGGTTTTGACACAGTGGGGACGGTTTCCTCTGCCACTGTCCAGCCTCCAGCACTTGGAACAATTACACTGAGGGCATACAAGGGTGATGACATCAGCCCTGTTTCAAATGCAGTTACACTCTCAGTGGTAACTGGTGGTCCTGATACAATCTGGTACTATGACTCACCAAATCCATCTGGATACGGCTGGGATGCCAGTGGAACGGGTACTGTTTACAGTTTCCAGTCTCAGGATAGTTTGAACATTGACATCTACCTTGACAGGGATTTTGATATTGCTTCACCCAGCACCTATTCAAAGTGGTTGACCACCTACATAACAAAGGTTGATTCAGATGTTGATGTTGCTCCAGATGCAATAACCTCAAAGGCTGCACCTGCAGAGGAAGGTTATTTTGTTGTAAAACTTCCAGACCATGGTGAAGACGGCGGTGACCAGTATGTAAAACTCCATGTGACCTCTGTTAATACAACAGACAGCAGCATTGTCTTTGAATACACATTCCAGCCACTGGAAAATTACAGAAGATTTAGGTAACTTATAGGGGGGCTGTTCCCCCCTTTTTTCTATGAAGATAAAATACTGGCCTGAGAATGAAAGACCAAGGGAGAGGGCAAGGAATTACGGTATTGAATCCCTCTCCAATGCAGAATTACTTGCCATAATCATCGGGAAGGGTACAAAGGACCTCTCTGCTGTTGACCTTGGAAGAGAACTTCTCAGAAGGTTTAAGAATCTTAAAGGGCTTGGGAATGCACATATAGAGGATTTGAAAAAGATTAAGGGGATAAAGGATGCAAAGGCACTTGCCATATCCGCTGTTTTTGAACTTGCAAGAAGGTATCAATCAAGTAAAGAGGAAAGGAAGTGGGTTTTGAGTTCTCCTGAAGAGGTTTATGATTATTACTCCCCGAAACTTTCACATTTGACCCATGAGGAGTTCCATGTTGCCATACTTGACACCAGGAATACCCTTATAAAAGACCACCTTGTGTCAAAGGGGATACTTGACGCAACCGTTGTTCATCCAAGGGAGATATTCATGGAGGTTCTCAGGTATCCATGTGCGGGGATTATACTTGTACACAATCACCCTGGTGGCAATCCTGAGCCCAGTGATGAGGACATTGGATTAACAAGGAGGATTGTGGAGGCAGGAAGAATCTTCGGGATTGATGTCCTTGACCATGTGATTGTTTGCCAGGGGAAGTATGTAAGTTTCAGGGCACGTTCCATAATATAGAATCATTTTTTAATGGGTTCTTCTCTCAGGAAACCAATCCAGGTTTCCTTGACTTTTCAATTAAATGTGTTTACAATTTTTATATAAATAAACCAGGAGGAGTTATGGTTACTGTTCTTTTGTTTTATATACTGGGGTTAACAATAAATAATGCACAGGGATTCTTCCCCGAGAAGATATACATCTCTGACCTTGAGCCTGAGGGATTTTACAGGGGAAATATACTCTTCCAGATTAGTGGGCAGGAGAATACAACCTCTCAATACCAGGTGAGATATCTCCTTTTTTATGATGAAAATATCCTTATTGAGGGGAGGTCAGGGATTTTTACACTCAACACTGGTGAAACATTCCAGTTAACAAGCAAGGACCTGGGAGACCCCTCAAGCAGATTCTATATTGTGGAACACAATCTTCATACAGAGAATGAACAGGTGATCGGAAGTTTCCTCGCCAGCGGTGTTCTGCTCCCAGGGGATTACCTTTTTGAGATCCAATTTATAAAAATGCCAGATGGTTTGATAGATACCAGCGTGGTTTTTGAATTCTCAATTATAGGAGGTAGTGAGGTTGAAGCCCTTTCACCAGGGGTTCCCTGTGGAGAATCACCCCCTGTTGTGATTGAGAGACCTCTTTTTCTATGGTTGGGGGATTGTGATTCATTCACACTGAATATAGGGCTCATCCTGAACAGGGAAGTCTCTCCACTCCAGAATCTCCAACTTTACCCTGTTTTGAAGAAAAGCGGGCTCACTGGTAATTCCTTCCAGTTTCCACATGATTATCCTCCACTTGAGAAGGGAGAGTATGTGTGGCAGGTTGTGGGATTCAGAAGTACCTCCTCTGGTGTTGAGAAACTCAGCTCAACACCAATGTGTTTTATGGTGGGACCTGAAAAAATCCAGGAGATAATAGAGATACTGAAGGAAAAACTTGGAGAGGATAATCCAAGACTGGTTGAGATAGAAAAAGGAGGATTTTCTCCCACAGGGACAATATTTTTGAATGGGAGAATAATCACCATTGAAGAGTTCAGGCAGATTATGGCAGGGAGTAAAGAGATTAAGCGGGTGAGGTGGAAATGATGTTTTTAACCGTTTTACTGCTTTTCTCAGATTTGAGAGAAATGGCCGTGTCCATTAAAGCAAAGGGGGATGTGAAGGTTATAAGGGCAACAGAGGAAATGAATCTCACCAGGGGAATGATTCTGAAGGAAGGGGACGAGGTAAGGACAGGTGAGGATGGATATGCACTTATAAAGTATCTTGAGAAGGGCATAATCATTGAGGTGAAATCCAATTCCTCAATTTCAATACCTATAGATACCAGATCCAGAAAAACAGGTAGATTGAGACGGGTTAAACTCTTCTTTGGAGAGATTATTTCTATTATTAAAGGTAAGTCCTTTGAGGTGGAGACCCCCAATGCTGTTGCAGCAGTTAAGGGCACCAAATTCTCAGTAACCCAGTCGGGTGATACAACAAGGGTATTTGTAACCTCTGGCTCAGTAAAACTGAAAAATGGGTCGGGTGAAATTGATATTAACCCTGGAGAGGGTGGTATATGCATTGATGATAATCCACCTGAGAAAACAGAAACCCCGAAGAAAATCCAGATTGAGTTTGAGGACGGGAAAGGAAACATAAAAATTCTTGAGATAGAGGTTGAATGATATATATCCTTCTCTCATTAACAGTTGTTTATCCTGAGGATAATGAGGATATAGAGGATTTCTTCATAGTGCTGTCAGAGTATCAGGACACTGTACTTCCAGGAATTTTCCTTGATACCTATCCAGTGAGTGGAGAGTTCAGGAAGGGGGATTATACACTGGTATTTTTTCCTTCCACACCACTGCATCCAGGTTACCACACATTGATGATTGTTTCAGGGGAGGAAACCACATCTGTGAATTTTGTTATGAAGGGGGGAAAGAGGGAAGGGTTTTTATCTTTGAGTGTAGGTGTTTTTTACAGGTACTCAAGTGTTGCATCCCCTTCTTTTTCTTCATATATAAACCTGTCAGGTTATGGGGAGAATTACGGATTTCTTCTTGCTCCCCAATTTTCATGGAACAGGGATACATCAGGTTTTTATGTACCATTCTATGTTTATGCGGGTAAGTCACTGATGATGTTACGTGCAGGCCTTTTCTTCCCCCTTGGCAATAGCCCTTTTCTGAGAGACAGGCAGATTTATGGGATTGGTGTTGGGTCAGGTGAAAACACAGGTGTTTTCTGGGGAAAAATTCCCTTTTTAAAGGAGAGGGAGGTATTCGGTTTTTCTCTCGGTGCTTCATCCCTCAGGTTTATAGGTGTAAGAACCCAATCTCTTGATACACTTGAACCTTTTGATAACTGGGTTGCTGGTCTTGAAAGCAGATTCAATATACTGGGACACAGTGTAGATTTTGCAACAGGCATAAGTGTATACACAAGGGATATGTACAGAATACCTGATGAAGGGATGCCACATATTCCAGGATGGCTGTTCCACCTGAATACAACCACAATTCCCATGATACCCACCATTGAATCATCATTCCTTGGTATTGAAGTGAGGTCCTCACAGAGGTATATTACATTCAGAATCAATGGTAATTCCTTTTATAACAGGGCCTGCCCTGATGTGATTCAGAATTTGTGGATGTTGAGGTACACAGAGAGGGTAAACATTGATAAATTCCATTTATTCACCCATTTAGGTTTCACAAACACGGGAAGTAATCTCTATTTTCTGGGGAAGGTGGGATTGACAGGAATGGGGAACAGATTATGGTATTCATTCATCTCTTCTTCTTCCACCCATATCCTCAACTATTATCTTAACATTCCCTTTGTGACCCCTCAGGGATATATCATGGTTTCTGATTTATACAGGAGGTGTGAATTAAACCTTGTGTCAAATCTCCCTTTCAGGCCTGGATTGAAAATGGATTTTTCCTTAAACCAGATTCCTATGTATTCTATCAATTCACAATTCATAATTTATGGGATTAACCTCTATCCAGAGGCCATATACTCTGATGGATTGGGTTTCAGGATAAGGGTTTCAGGTAAGACATTTGAAACTCCATGGAACCTGGGTATTTTTTATACAGGCGGGAACTCTTCTGTTCAGTTCCAGACCTCACACAGATTCAGTTTTTAATCTTTTCCCTTGAACCTTTTTTGTTTAACTGTATTATAGGAATATGGCACTTGGTGTGATTATAATGGCAGGTGGAATAGGAAAGAGGATGAAGTCGGAGAGGGTTAAGGTTCTCCACAACCTTCTGGGGAAACCTGTTCTCTTTTATGTTGTGGAAAGAGCAAAATCCCTCAATCCAGATGAGATTGTTGTTGTTTATGGAAAGAAAGGTATGGAAATAAATGGTATGTTTTCTGGTATAAGGTATGCATATCAGGAAGTTCCCATGGGAACAGGTGATGCTGTTATGAAGGCACTTGGAGTGATTGAGGGGTTTGAGGGAGAGATTATAGTCCTTTCAGGGGATGTTCCACTCCTCACTGAGGATACATTGAATAAACTTATACAGCATCACAGGAATGGAGGATACAAAAGCACCATACTCACATTCTATCCACCTGAACCAGGTGCCTATGGAAGGATTGTTCGCGAAGGGGATGAGGTTATGCGTATTGTTGAGGCAAGGGATGCAACTGATGAGGAGTTGCAGATTAAAGAGGTTAACAGTGGTATCTATGTTTTCCACAGTGAATACTTGAGAAAAGGCCTCACAATGATTGATAATAAAAATGCACAGGGAGAGTATTATCTGACCGATGTAATTCAAAAGATAAGGAAAATGGGAGGAAAGGTTGGCGGTGTGCCTGCTGATGACCCATTTGAGGTTTCTGGAATAAACACAAGGGAAGAACTTTCAATTGTTGAGGATGTTTTGAGAAAGCGGATTATAAAACACTTCCAGGAGAATGGGGTAACATTCCATATGCCTGATACAATTTATATTGAGACAGGTGTTTCAATTGGTGAGGACACAGAGATTTATCCCTTCTGCTACATAGGTGGTAATACAAGGATAGGTAGAGGTTGCACCATTGAACCTTTCTGTTATCTTTATGATGCTATGGTGAAGGATGGGGAAAGGGTTAAGGCAGGAAAAGGGATAAATGGGTAGGAAGAAGAACAGGAAGGGTTCTCCTCTTTCAATAATTCTTCTCCTCCTACTTGTTGCTTTCTTATCTTCACTCTTTTACAAAATAGTCAGGAAGGGACCATCTGAACCCATCCGTGTTGAGGTACTCAATGCATGTGGTGTTAGTAAACTTGCAAGGAGAACAACAGAGGTTTTGAGAGACATGGGCTTTGATGTTGTTTATTATGGTAATGCTACCACCCTGAGAAATGAGAGCGTTGTGGTGGAGAGATACTCAAAAGACAGAAAACATGCAAAGGTTGTTGCCAGGGCACTCGGTATAAAGCAGATTATTGTGAGTATAGACACAACAGGGATTGCACAGGTGAGTGTAATAATTGGCAAGGACTATAAGCGAATAAAAAAATTAAACAGGAGGGAATTTGTCCTATAAGAAAATCACAAAGAGAACCATTAACACAATAATGGGTTTTCTTTATGAGAAGAAGGCACACAACATAATCGGGATAGACCTGAGGAAGGTCACCGATATTGCCGACTTCTTCATTATCTGTACGGCTGAATCTGATATTCACTCAAAGGCACTATGTGATAACCTTGAGGAGTTCCTTGAGGAAAAGGGGTTGAGACCGCATCACATTGAGGGAAGGGAAAGGGCACACTGGATACTCATGGACTATCTTGATTTTGTGGTGCACATCTTCCTTCCAGAGGAGAGGGCATTTTATTCACTTGAGAGACTATGGGGTGATGCACCAACCTGGGGGATGGAGGATGAGGCAGAGGATTAAAGAAGTTCTTGAAGGTATTTTGAAAGACTATGGTGAATCCGTTGATTTCAAGGTTACAAGACCTGAAGACAGGGAATTTGGAGATTATACAACAAACCTTCCATTCCTACTGGCTAAATCCCTGAAAAGGAACCCTGTTGAAATAGGAGAGGAGATTGCAAAAAAGATAAGGATAGAAGGGCTTGAGGTTACACCTGTCAGGGGGTTTATCAACTTCCGTATTTCTAAAGGAGTTCTTCAGAATAACCTTTTGAAGGCAATAGAGGAAGGATATGGCAAGGGTGAGGGTAAGGGGATTAAAATAAATGTTGAGTTTGTGAGTGCAAATCCAACGGGTCCTCTACACCTGGCAAGTGCAAGGGCAGCAGCATTTGGTGATACACTTGTCAGGTTGCTCCGTTATAAGGGATACACAGCAGAGAGTGAGTACTATGTGAATGATGCAGGGAAACAGATTGATAACCTTGCCCTTTCTGTTGATGCAAGGATAAAGGAGATTGAAGGGGAGGAGTATTCAATCCCTGAAGATGGTTATCACGGAGCGTATATAAGGGATATTGCAAGGTCAGCAGTTGAAACGGATATAAAAGAATTTGATGAATTAAAAAGTTTTTCTGTGGATTATATCCTTAATATGCAGAAGGAAACCCTTAAAAGGTTCAGGGTTGAATTTGACAGGTTTGTGAGTGAAAAGTGGATAAGGGAAAGTGGAAGAATTCAAAGGGTTATTGATGGGCTGAAGAAGGCGGGTAAAACCTTTGAGAAAGATAAAGCCCTGTGGTACAGGGGGGAGAGGGATAGGGTTCTGGTAAAGTCTGATGGTGAATTTACTTACATTGTTCCTGACATTGCGTATCATACATACAAGTTTGAAAGGGGATTTGACCTTGTGATTGACCTTCTTGGGCCTGACCACATTGCACATGTTCCAGACCTGAAAAGGGCACTCACAGACCTGGGTTATCCAGGAGATAGTGTAGAATTGATAATTATCCAGTGGGTACATCTCCTGAAACAAGGAAAACTACTGAAGATGTCAAAGAGGGCAGGGGAGTTTGTTACAATGGATGAGTTGATTGATGAGGTTGGTGTTGACCCTGTAAGGTTCTTCATGCTTATGATAAAGGCATCTTCACCACTTGAATTTGACATTGAACTTGCAAAGAAGCAAACAACAGAGAACCCTGTTTATTATGTTCAGTACAGCCATGCAAGGATTTGCTCACTCCTTGACCATGCTGAGAATGAAGGTTACAGGGATTTAACGCCTGAAGGGTTTGAAAATCTTAACCTCGGAGAGGAGATTGAGATATTGAGGGAGATATACCACTTCCCTGAATTCCTTGAGGATGTTGCAGAATCAAGGGATTTGCATTTGATTCCCAGATTCCTTATGGAACTATCTTCACTCTACCACAATTTTTATCAAAAATACAGGATTGTTGGTGGAGAAAAGGAAAAGGTTGTTCCAAGGCTCTTTCTTTCCATGGCAGTGAAGAACCTTGTGAAAACAGGGCTTGACCTTATGGGAGTGAGTACGCCGGAGAGAATGTGATTGAAAAGGTTCTAAAATCAATCAGGAGAGACAGAGAAAGGGGCGGGATTGAACTTGCACTCATGCTCCTTGAGGGTTTAAGGCATGTGGAAAATCCTGAAGACTTTGTAACAGAGATAAAAAATCTCAGACCTGACATGGCTGTTTTCCTGAACATTGCCCATTACCTCTCTCATATTGATAAAGACAATGTTAAGAACTGGATAGATGAACAGATTGAAGGGATAAAGAACCTGCCAGAGAGACTTGGTAAGAGGGTTAAGGAAAACATTGGTAAGATTAGAGCAATAACAACCATTTCAAGGAGCAGGAGTGTTTTGATAGGGATACAGGCATTGAAACCTGAAAGGATTTACATTTTGAGGGGATATCCACTAAATGATGGCAAAAGGATGGTGGAGGATGTTGAGGGTATAACCGAGCCTGTTCTGCTTGAAGACCTGAATATGGTTGATGGATTAAGGATGAGTGATTGTGTTCTTATTGGTGCAGATTGTATCTCACCTGATGGGTTTGTGAACAGGAAGGGAAGTTTGCCCCTGTGTATTGTTGCAAATTATCTCAGGATACCTGTTTATGTGGTTTCAGAGGAACTTAAAGTGGTGAACAACTTCTGTGAGGTCAGGGAAGACATCTTTGAATACATACCATCTTCCCTTGTAACACAATTTATAACAGAGGAAAGGGAATGGAAGCCCTTCATCAGATAATAGAAAGGGAACTCTCAGAGGTTATGAATATTGTTGAGTCCTATGACAGGGAGTTCTCCTTTGTATGGTCAGGTTATCCGGTGGTTGACCATGAGGTGTTCAAAAAAAGGGTATTTAAACTGGCTGAAGAAAATGGGCTTTATGCATTTATCACAAAAGAGGGTGATCTTTTTTCTGTGCGATTTGCATTCAAACCAGAGGGGAAGAAGGCAAACATAAAATTGAACATATTGCTTCTTATTATAACCTTTGGAACAACCATAATTGCAGGGACACTTCAGAGGGGATTGAATCCATTACATTTTGGGAATCTTATCCATGGGTTTCCTTTCGCCATCACCATTATGGTGATACTTGGTTCTCATGAACTTGGGCATTACTTTGCTGCCAAGAGGCATGGGGTTGTTGCCACCCTTCCTTACTTCATACCTGCTCCATCATTCATTGGGACATTCGGTGCTGTTATAAGTCTCCGTTCCCCAATACCAGACAGGAAGGCACTTGTGGATATTGGGGCTGCAGGTCCAATAACAGGTTTTGTTCTATCAATATTTGCTGCAATCATCGGGCTTAAACTCTCCACTGTGGTTCAAGTCCCTGAGGGTGCATTAAGGATTGGAAACCCTCTTATTTTTTCATTCATTTCT
>QNDZ01000013.1 GCA_003646055.1 bacterium | reverse complement strand
CTGTAACCCTTTTATTTTCTGAATATTAGGAAAAATAGAAAAATTCTGAAAATACATAAATACATGTACCGTCACCGGTAAAAAATATACTGACTTTGTAGTGCTCAGTGAGGAGGTCGATTTTTTTAAAACAGGAAAAGTTCTCAATACTTTCACTTTATCCATATTCTTAATATCCTCACACCATTTAATAGATATTCTATTCTTGCACATACCAACCCTAATTTTCTCTCCACCCCCGTAATAGTACAATTCCTTCGCATTTAACGTTAAAGAAACAGTAAGGAGTAAATTTCCTAAAAACCAAACACCTTTTCATGGCTTCTTCCTTTTAAAATTAAATTTATACCCTAAGTTTAAAGTTAAACTTGGCAATGGTTCATTAAGATATAGTTCGTTGGAACCACCTTTTACAAAATAAGGAAGGTGATATTCACTTTGTATTCCTAAGTACCAAGGATGCTCAATATCAAACTGGAGGCCAATAGTAATTAATGAACTTAGATAAGTGGCATTCATTGTCTTTCCGTTCAGGATTAGTTCAGTATTAAAGAGACTTATTCCACCCCCAGCGTTCCATGAGCCACTTTTAAAAAAAACTTTATTATAAGAGCATAGGAAAGAGAAATGAGAAATGGAAAATTTGGGAGGGGGGTAGAGATGGAGCGTTAAACCAGAAAGATTTTTAGTATAACCCCAGTTACCTGATATAGAGAGAATTACTCTCTGAATTGGCTCGTAGGAAATTCTACATCCTATCCTCCACATAGAAAATGGTAATGTTATCCTTGAACCATAATGTATTGTATCTTTAAAAGTAAAATAATTCCCACAAAAAAATTCTATGGATAGCTTTCTCACAGCTTTTAACCTTTTGTTTTTACAATAGATGCTTCTTAATTTAGATATACAAGGATTTGCACCAATATTTCCTTGAACATCTATTACCCACATCAAATTCCAGTCTGAATCATAAGCGTATACCTTCCCTTTCCCATCACCATTTCCATCATCACAGCCAAAGAACATCCCTTGCTTACCATCATTGTTTATGTCCATAAGTGCAGGAGAAATATCCATTATGCCCATAGAACTTTCCAACCCTCTATCCGTATACCCTTCAATCCCAGGGAGCTTAAAATTAGTATAAAACAACAATAAAATAACCATTACTTACCTCCACCTTCAAAGGTTAACATACTTTCCTTTATCTCTCCACAAGAGTGAATACTGAAACCATTATTTCTATGTAAGTATAATAGGCTGTTTTTCTTGTCAACCCTTTTTATCCATTGTGACTACTATTTAGAAATGCCGCATTTGAAAAAAGGGGAAAGAATACAGCTCTCTATACATATTTTGATACATTTGCCAGACCAGAAAACAAAAAATGCATGAATCCCTCTTTCCTGCCCTTTAAATTTACCCCTGACCTGCTCTATTTCCCCTTAGTTGAAAATTCGGGTTGAAAATTTCCATTTTTCAGGTATCTTAATTCCATGTGGAGAGACAGGGATGTTACATTCCTTATAATTGATGTTGCATCAGCCCTGCTGGGGGTGGGGTTTACCTATTATTTGCTAATCAAAATCCACTATATCTCCCATCCTGTTTTCATATGGTACAACCTGATCTCCATACCATTAATCATTGTATCTGTTTTCGCATATACAGATATGTTCAATTTTATGGCCTATCTTGATAGGATTGGTTACATATTCAGGACATCCAAGTCCATACTTTACTCATTCTTCCTCTATCTTATTGTTACCTTTATCTTTAAGTTTGGACTGTACCATTCAAGGGTTTTGATCCTTTCACTGTTTGTTGTTCTCTCAACAATCCTTTACTTTGAGAGAATAGTTATTTATTCACTGCTTTTAAGGATTTTGCCTTCAAGAAATGTTGTAATTTACTCACCTGATGGGAATGCCATGGGACTGGATACATTCTTCAAAACCCACAGATTTGCAAACATAAAGGTTATTGATGTTGTGAAAAATATGAGAGAACTCAAAAAGTTCAGAGGGAACAAAATAACTTTTATCCTTGTCTTAAATAAAGGAGGCTACGAAGTGCTCTTAAAAAAACTTGGTGATTTTATGAATAAAGAGAAAGTTTTTGTCTATTCAGAACTTAATAAGAAAATAAGGGGTGTACCTTACTGGTTCTACTTTGCTGGTATCCCCCTTGTTCCATTCAGATGGTCTGGCAGGTCAAAGGTCTATCTTGTATCAAAGAGAATTGTTGACATTATTGGAAGCATCGTGGCAATAATAGTCTTTCTGCCCTTCTTCATATTTATTCCCATCATCATCAAGCTCACCTCAGAAGGTCCTGTTTTCTTCAAACAGACAAGGCTAACAGAGAGAATGAAACCCTTCCCCATGCTCAAATTCAGGTCAATGTACACGAATATAGATGATGAGGTGCATAAGAAGTATGTGAAAAATCTTATAAAAGGGGAAAAGAAAGATGGAAAAGTTTATAAACTCACAAATGACCCAAGGGTAACACCTGTTGGATACTTTCTCAGGAAGACAAGCCTCGACGAGTTACCACAATTTTTCAATGTTCTGAAAGGCCACCTTTCCATTGTTGGTCCAAGACCACCACTTGACTATGAAATCAAGGAATACGAGGAATGGCATAAATTGAGATTGATTGTGAAGCAGGGAATTACAGGTATGTGGCAGGTATTTGGCCGTTCACTCTTACCCTTTGATGAATCTGTGTTTCTTGACATTTATTATGCCTATAACAGGTCATTCTGGCTTGACATCCATCTTATACTACAAACCATACCAAACATAGTATTCGGAAAAGGAGCATACTAAGGAGGATTAATGGGATATGTTCTAATCAGGGGTGAAAAAAAGGAGATACCGGATAACACGCCAGTGGATATACTGATACCTGAATACAACATAATAGTGAAGGACACTGTTTTCGGAGATGGCGTTGTTATATGGAGTAATGTAAATATCTACGGTGCAGAAATTGGTGCGAAGACAAAGATTGGAGCATTTGTTGAAATCAGGAAAGGGGTAAAGATTGGGAAAAAGGTGAAGATTGAACCCCTTGTTTTCATTCCAGAAGGGGTAACCATTGAAGATTGCGTTTTTCTCGGTCCCAACGTGGTCTTCACCAATGATTTATTCCCGAGGAGTTGCAAGGAGGATGGGAGTTTGATTGATGAGTATGAGATTGTTCCTACGCTTGTAAAGAGGGGGGCTGCAATTGGTGCAAGTTCCGTGATAAAGTGCGGTATCACAATAGGTGAGAATGCCTTAATAGGTCTTGGTTCTGTGGTAGTAGACGATATTCCACCGGGAACACTTGTTTATGGGGAAAAGGCAAGGGTGAGGAGGGCATTATGAGGAATGTTCCACTTGTTGACCTTAAGGCTCAGTACAGAGAGATAAAAGAAGAACTATTTAATATGTGGGAAGAAATACTTGAAGGTATGAGGCTCTACCTTGGACCAAATGTTCAGACATTTGAAAAGGAGTTTGGTGAGTATATAGGCGTTGCTGACTGTATTGGTGTTGGGAATGGTACTGAAGCAGTTCATTACGCAATACGTGCAGCAGGAGTAAATTCTGGTGAAAAGGTGATAACTGTAAGCCATACATTCTTTGCCACTATTGAGGCAATTATTCATGCAGGGGCGGAACCCGTAATGGTTGATATAAATGAGGATACATACAACATATCCCCTGATAGAATCCTTGAGTATATTGAAACAAAATGTAGATTTGACGGTGAAACCCTTATTGACAAATCTGACGGGAAAGTAGTTCGTGCTATTCTTCCTGTTCATCTCTACGGGCAGAGTGCATGTATGGGAAGGATAATGGAGATAGCAAAGAAGTATAATCTGAAGGTTATTGAGGATGCAGCCCAGGCACAGGGAGCAGAGTATAATGGCAGGAAGGTCGGCTCCATTGGTGATGTTGCAGGATTCAGTTTCTACTTTTCAAAGAACCTCGGTGCATTTGGAGAGGCAGGAGGCGTTACAACAAACGATCCGGACATTGCATACATGGTGAAAAGGCTGAGGGAGCACGGTCAGAAGGATAAGTATCACCATGAGATGTTTGGTTTTAATGGGAGACTTGACGAATTACAGGCAGCAGTCCTGAGGCTTAAATTAAAGAGACTGGATAAATGGAATGAGAGAAGGAGAATGATTGCAAGGATGTACAACGACTATCTCTCTGACCTCCCCATAAAAACACCTGTTGAACACGAAAAGGCAAAGCATGTGTATCATCTCTATGTTATAAGGACAGAGAGAAGGGATGAACTCTTTAACTACCTGAGGGAGAATGGAGTTGGTGCAGGAATCCATTACCCTGTTCCCTGCCATAAACAGGAACCATTGAAGGAGTTAAATATCTCACTGCCCATAACTGAAAAGGTTGCCGATGAAATTATATCTCTACCCATACATCCACATATGACAGATGCTGATGTTGAATATGTATGTGACACAATAAGGGCTTTTTTTGCTGGGGGTTGATTTATGAAGATTGGAGTTATTGGTCTTGGATACTGGGGACCCAACCTGTTGAGGAATCTTTTACATATCCCCGATATTGAGGTTATTGGGTGTGATGAGGACAAAAAAAGGATTGACATAATAAAGAAAAAATTCCCCAATGCAGAGTACACAACATCCTGTGATTTTATTGATGACCCTGATGTCAGAGCAATTGTTATAGCCACACCTGTGAAATCCCATTATGAACTGGCAAAACTTGCCCTTGAAAGGGATAAGGATGTATTTGTTGAGAAACCTCTCACTGTTTCATATACTGAAGCAGAGGATCTTGTGAATCTTGCAGAAGAAAAGAACAAAATCCTGATGGTTGGTCACACATTTATGTTCAATCCTGCAGTTCTGAAGATAAAGGAAATTATAGAGAGTGGGGAGGTTGGGGATATATATTATATAACCTCTACAAGGGTGAATCTTGGGATACATAGAAAGGATGCCAATGTAATATGGGACCTTGCCCCCCATGATTTTTCAATAATCTTCACATGGATGGACACAGAACCAAAACATGTATCTGCTGTTGGTAAGGATGCAGTGCTTGATGGACTTGCTGATGTAGCATTCATTCACACAATCTTTGATAATGGCGTTATTGCAGACATCCAGGTGGGCTGGCTCGCCCCATCAAAGATAAGAAGAACCATTATTGTTGGTTCCAAAAAGATGATTGTTTACGATGAGACAAACCCTCAGGAGAAGGTGAAGATATACGATTCTGGTGTCCAGTTAAAGGAGCCATACGACTATGGAGAATTCCTTCTCACATACAGGACAGGGGACATACATGCACCAAAGATAGAAGGTACAGAGCCATTAAAACTGGAGATGGAACACTTTGTTGAATGCATAAAAACGAGAAAAACCCCTGTCTCAAATGGAAAGTTTGCCCTGAAGATTGTTAAGGTTCTCCAGATGGCAAATGAATCCCTGAAAAAGAACAACGGGGGATAACAGGCTTAATATCCATTCTATTTTCCAATTGACAGAATAAATTTTTTGGTGTATTATAACATTATAACGGGAGTGAATAATGATAAAACAAATTAGAAGGTTTTCAAATCCAGCATATCAGGAGAATTGGTGTGGTTCTGAATATTTACAATGCTTTGTCTCTTGCCACACATACGATTTGAACATTCCATCAGAAAAGTCATTGAGTGGATGTTACGGGAAGACTTTTTGAGAATGTAAATATTCTTTAGCAATGGAGGTGTTTATGAATCTTATAATCCTTCTTCTTTCACTGAACCCTGAGACCTTCTGGGTTCAGGACCAGGGGTTTTACAGATCCTACCACAGGGAACACTTTATCCTGTCTCTGGATTCACTCAATGTCCAGGTATATTCCTTTACAAAGATTGGGGGATTCTACGATGCCGAATGCAAAGAAGATCTTTTCCTTGTTGCGACAGATTCAGGGCTATATAGGGCAGGAACAGGCTTTTCCTGGACAAGACCCTGCTCCCTGCTCTTTGTTGACCTCTATTACTGCCCTGGTAATGGTTATAGAATGCTCGGGCTCACTGACAGACATCTATATACAAGCACAACTTATTTTGATTCATGGACAGATGTTGACTATCATAGTGAGTTAAACGATTCAGGATTTGTGGCTGCATGTTTATCACCTGACAACGCTACATCTATTTTTCGTTTGAGATATTATGTGGCAAACGAGAAAAGAATATACACAAGGAGAGTGCCTTCATCCTATCACTTCTCAATGATTCCCTTTGACACCATAATGGGTAAAATAACAGGTTTGTGTCCCAGTAATATTGGTGATGATTCGGTATTCATTGCCACAACCAATGGTGTGTTCCTCTGGTCGGGTCCTGATTCACAGTTCATTGAACTTTCAACCACACTCCCTGATAAAAATATCCTGTGCTTCCATGTATCCCATAATACAGATTCAACCATCTGGGTTGGAACACCCACTGGTGTCTACTACACAAATGACATGGGGGCAAACTGGTATCACTCAAGCATTTCTGACTCTGTAACCTCAATCACTGCATCATACAATGATGAATCCATAGTCTATGCAGGAACGCACAATGGAATATTCAGGTCAACAGATGGTGGTAATACATTCACAGACATCACATGGAATCTCACTGATATTGGTGCTGAACCTTATGTGAATAATATTATTGCAATCTCAAGTATACTACCTGATACAATCTTCCTGCTCAATGAAAACGGTCCCTTCATAAACTACGGGGGTACATCCTGGGAAAAAACATATCTTTTTGAACCCCTTCCTGAAAATGCAGATACTGTTTTTGCATGGCTCAAAGCCCATACACCAGCAAATCCTTCAATGGGCATAATAGATGTACTAACAGATAAACTGGGTGACCTTCCTGACATTGATGGTGATGGAAAGATAAAGGTTTTGCTCCTTGATATATATGACAAGAATTACTGGAGTTCAAACTGGTGTTACTCCTACTTCAACCCTGTTGACCATGATACACTTGACCCCCATTCCAATAAATGCGATGTAATATATGTGGACTATCCCTTGCTTTCCAGCAGTGAGAATGCGCAGAAAAACATCACCTATTCAATCACAGACCTGATTCACAATGGTTATGACCCTGATGAGGAAGACTTCCTTAAAACCATGTATGAATGGTATGGATGGTATCTCACAGGAACAGGTGAGGGCAATTTTGCAGGCATCTATACAGGGCTGACCGATCTGTATAATTCTAAAGAATCCTTTGTTTTTTCACTCTATCTCTTTGAAAAATTCGGGAGTGGCTTCCTTAAAGGGCTTTTGCAAAACCCAATAAATGATATACCATCCATTGATTCAACCCTCTCTGATTCAGGATACGCACTCACCTTCTTTGACGACATTTTCCCTGAATTTCGTTCGTCCTGCTTCCTCAATGAACTTTCCCTGTGTAGCACAACAGTGTATCTCAGAAACATTGGTTCACTCCCCTACACTACTGGAGAACCTGCTTACCTTAAGATATTAGGTTATAAATTCAGCATAAGGTCTTCAAATAATACCATTCTCTTCAATGCAACCTTGAATGTTCCTGGAAGATTGAGGATTGTAAGGTGTGGTTCTGATTCCACCTATGAGGATATTGACCTTGGAACACACAATGAGGCGGAAATCTACTTCTCACCCAGTGATTCTTTCATTGCATTCTTCCCAGGTCTGGGCAAAATAGGTTCAAAAATTAAAATTGACACCCTGCCTCCTGTGCTTCTTCCACCAACCTCTTTGAGAATATTAAATCCCTATGCAGATGGCATGGCTGAACTTAAGTGGAATAAACCACCTGCAACAAGCAGTAAATACTTTCTGCAATACAACATCTACAGGGCTGAAAGCACATCCATGGTTTTTAATGTAATTGCAAGTGTTGATTCCTGCCACTATATTGATAATACTGTCCAGAACGAATCCACATACTACTACTATGTAACAGCCCTTTACAGCAGGGGTGAAAGCCCATCCACAGACACAGTTGTTGCGCACCCCACCATGTACCCACCACCAGCAATGGTGTCAGGAAGACTTATGAATGAAAAGGGTTATATCAACTTTGCCCCTCCAGAGTACCGGGGTGGAAAACAAAATCATACATATAATATTTACAGAAAGAGGTTAAATGAAACTGATTTCACATTGATTGCAAGCAATCTGCAAACAACCAGTTACATAGATACACTGGCGGGTTCTGATAGTAGTATCACCTATGGGGTAACCTGTGTCTATGATACAGTGGAGTCCAGGATGGCAAAGGCAACCCTGAGCAAAACTTTGCTCCCCTCATCAAATGACCCTGGATTTGTTACTCATGATGCAGGAATTTTGAGGACAGTTGTGAGTAATTGTGGTATTTTGGGTGATCCAAATGCAGGAAGTACCGGGAATCCGTCCTATGACTGGCCATGGTATGCTGGGTGTTATTATCTCTGGGAAGGAAGGATATGGGTGGGAACAAAAATAGGCTCAAACTTCTATGTTTCCCACGCCGGGTATGGTGAATATGAATTCAGTCCAGACAACCCATCATGGATTGATGCGAATGCATCAAAGGGTGACCTTGACATTGTTTCAAGTTTTATTGACTATGGAACTTACTATTCAAACCCACATCCCCTTGGAATTAAAATCATACAGGAGGCAATTGGATGGGATACAGACCCCCTACTGAGGAATGCAAAACTGTATGAATTCTATGTTATCTATAATAAATCAAATGGAATGGCAGGGCTTCCTGATACACTTGAAGATGTTTACTTTGCCATAATCTTTGATGCAGATATCTCTTCTGCTGACCCTTCAAGCCCACACATTGATGACCTTGTCCACTTTGATGGATGGACAGGGAATGCCTGGAATACCCTTCCCCACTTCCCTTCACCTGTTGATACATTAACAATCATGAGGGATACAACACTGATTGGAAGCGATGGGGTGTATGATGAGGCAACACTTTTTGGTGATGACCCTGATGAAACCACTGTTCATGGAGATACACTCCTTGTGTGGAGGAACATGGCATTCATGTACGACTCTGACGACCCTGAAACCCCTGAAAACGATACAGGTGATAATGGACTTTCCCCTGGTTATATCTTTGGTGGATTCATCTACGCACCTCCATCAGGTTCAGATTCTATATTTATTGATGCATATGGAGATACTGCAAGGATTATAAGGCCTGCTACATATGGATGGTGGAACTGGGATGAAGACCCTGGAACGGATGAGGCAAAATATAGATTCATGGATGGAACAAGCGAACATCTCTACGGGTTCAGACAGAAACCCCACCCATACGACCTTGGTGCAGATGAGTTTGATTACAGGTTTTATATAAGCATGGGACCATTCACCATTGTAGATGGGGAGACATTAAAATTCGTGTTTGGAACGGGTGTTGGATATGGTATGAATGGAGGAAGGGATACTGTTTATTCAATGGGATATGTGCCAGGTGCAAGGCAGATCTACGATGCACTCCTTGCCTGGTATTACGGAAGCACAAACTCTGACCCATACCATCCAGAACCACCAGAACCAGTTTTTGTTGAGCAAAACACCTTGAAAGACAGAGACCTTGCAATTCTCAATTCCTCCATACTCACTGGAAACAGTATCCCCGTTTATATGGAGATTGCAAGGCCTGGCAATGTGGATATAAAACTCTTTGATATTACAGGAAGATGTGTCTTGAATGAAAAATACAGGGTTTTGAACTCCGGAAAAATCAGGGTGTATTCATATAGTATGAAAAATGGGGTTTACTTCATCAGTATTAAAAAGGACGGTAAGCCCCTGCTACTGAAAAAGATAATACTATTAAAATAAAAGTGGGGGCATCTACCCCCACTTCATCTTCTCTATCTAAGGGACGGAGGATAAATTTATAAATTGCAAAACGCTACTGAATGCAAAAAGTAGAAGGTGTATGCTTGACCCCTTTATTTTTTCAGATACCTGTTCATCATATATAAGCCCACCTCTGCGGGTGAAAAATACTTTATACTATCGTGAACAGCAAAGACAACCACTGCAACAAGCGGGGTATCCACAGGAGCCCATCCAACAAACCATTCGTACCAGCCTGGTGGGTCAATCCCTGTTATTGAACCAGTTTTACCCCCCATTTCTATTTTTGTTTTTAATTTTTTGTAATAATGCCTTGCAGTGCCATCAATCACCGTACCCCTTGAAATATGCCTTGTCCATGCTGCAACATCGTTGTCAATCATTCGTCCAAGGGATATGTAGCCTGTTCCGGAAACAATCTCAGGGATAAAAAAAACACCATCATTTGCTATACCTGATGCGAGGATTGATGCATACAGGGGTGAAATGTAACTTCCCTTAAGCCCTGGTGCAAGCAATTTTACATCTGTTGATTCATTTATATATCCTGATACCACATCCATTATGTTTGTACCAAGGAGCAGGTTCCTGCATGTCTCTATGATATTTTCTTCACCCACCCCCTCACCAAGAAGTGCAAATGCAGGATTGCTTGACTCGCCGAATGCATCTGAAAGGGATTTTATCCTCCTTCTCCCATTGGTCCAGTATTCCGGGTTTGAGGAATGTGGATTACCCCTGTATTCAACAGGGTCAAAGGGGCCAATGGAATCTGAGGTCAAACCAGCAATCAGGGTGAAAACCTTGAATATGGAGGCTGCCTTTAATGACTTATTGAATACACCACCCCTGTCATAGAAGGCAATCATCTTTTTCTTTCTCACATCAATCATTATAACATCTATATACCCTGTTTTATAACGGGACATCCTTTTTTCTAAGTATGACTGGATTGACCTATCAAAGCTGAGTCCATACCTCCTCAAAAACCTGACAGAGTAACCATTCTTTTTCTTTTCAAAAGATGAATAATGTTTCAGAATAGTGTAAGGTGAGTGGAGTCTCTCTGTTCTCTCAACATAAAAAGAGGCTCCTGCAATCAGGGAAAAGATGAGAAATCTTGTTATTATTCGCTTATACATCCTCTCCTGATATTCTGAGAAAGTTTTTCAAAACTATGTATCCGTATTTTTTTGACCGTTCAAAGTGGAACTGGGTTCCATAAATATCCCTGCCTTTGACCTTAACAAGTTCAATACCTGCTTTTGAAACTGCAAAAATCTCAAGTTTATCTGATACTGAAATAATCCTCTCCCTGTGGCTTTCAGGGAGCATCACCTCCTGGGGAAGTCCAGTGGTCAACAGATTCTCCCTGATAATTTTGACCTTCCTCAAACCCTTTATATTGTCTCCACTTTCAATCTGTGCACCAAAAACACAGGATATAAGCTGCATGCCATAGCATATCCCTATAACAGGAACCTTCACCTTTAAAAGAAAATCCTCTGCTGATGGAAGTATGCCTTCCTCTGTTATAATCCTCTCTGAACCTGAAATCACAGCACACGAAACGGCCTCAACAATCCTGAATGGGGTTACTCTCACTGGAGCAACCCTTTCAAGGAAGGATTTTAACTGGGCAATCTTCTCTTTCTTTTTGTAAGCATTTATTAGTTGTATCATTTTACAATCTCAATAGCATCAGGGTCATCGGTTAAGATTTCTAGCCCGTATTTTGGATGGTCAATGATTTTTCCATAAACCTTGACATACCCATTGTCAAGTTTCTCAAAGGGAAAACCTCTCTTTTTTAACTCCTTTACACCCTCACTCCACATAACAAAGGTGAAGGACTTTCTTGTCTTCCCAAAATCAATAAAGAGATTGCCCTTTCTGGATATGTGCCAGTTATAAACCTTACCCTTCACATAAACAGTTCTTCCAACATAGTCCTTTACCTCTCGCGTGTTATTGCCATTCACAACCTTTGTTTCAATCTCCACAGGTACCCCCTTTTTGTACAATCTTTTGAATTCAGCAAGAAACTTCTTCAAAAGTTTTTTATTTTTTTTAATAACTAAAAGATTCTCGTGGTTGTATCTATCCGCCGTTGGTGTCCAGTTGAATGAACCAGTTAGAAGTGTTTTTTTATCAATCACTGCAAACTTGTGATGCATAATCCCCTTTCCACTCTTTCCTGGATAAACAAGCCTGACATCAACCCCATGTTTTTTCAAATAGATGTGCTTTGAATAGGAAATTTCATCTGCCTGCTCTCCGTCCAGAACAACCTTTACATCAACCCCCCTTTCCTTTGCATTCAGAAGGGCATTTGATATCTCCCTGTCTGTCAAAAGATAAACAGCAACCTGAACACTCCTTTTTGCAGAATTTATCTCCTTTAATACTGCATCCTTACACCCACCATTGGGCGAGAAAAACACCTGAATTAAGGATAAAAGTATCACTATCATACTGTTCTCCTGAATATTGAAAGATGAACCACCTTATCATTATCAACAAGTGCCTTTGCCACCTTATCTCTATTCTCTGTCCTGTATTCCCTTCCAAGCCCGATGGATGGAAACTCCTTCCAGTCTTCAAGCCCTTCAATCTCTTTCAATGGCTCTGGTGCTGTGGGAAACTTGCCCCTTATACCCCATGAACCCATAAGATAACTCTGGATAATCTTTTTTGAGAGTTTTTTGAAGATTGCATGGGATGAAAAAACATCCATACCCGTGAATCCCTCCCCATCAAAACCCATTATTCCTATGGTATCTTCATCAGGGGTATAATCTGTTGTAAACAGGGACATACCCCTGTTGTAAACATCATGAAGGGATAGTGTTTTTGACTGCACATTCAACCTGTCAAGGGTCTTTCTCACCTCCTTCCACACGAGTTTCTGGTCGGGCCTGAATCCTTTCCTCTTTTTAAGGCTTTTGAATGTTGTTGTTGCAATCACAGACCTTATCTGGGGATTGGCACAGACCGTGCCTGTTGCAAAATAGGTTCCATCTTCCCACCTCCCTTCCTCCACGCACACAACAGGGACACGAAAGTCTTCCACCCTTTCGGTTAAAAAAGATGTGGCAAAAATCCTGTTCTGCCTTGCCCCAACAATCTCCTCGCCATCCATAACAAAGAGTGGATTATTCCCGCGATAATCAATCACAGCCGTCTCAATTACACCCGGGTCCTTCACTTCAAGGGTTCCCTCTGCTATTGATTCATCAAGAACAGAAACACCGTTTCCCCTGTCCTCTCCCTTGATGGGTACAAACAATACATTCCCTTCAAAGAATGCCTCACCTTTGTCCAGTGATGCAATAAACTTCTCAATCATACCTCCTCCTATTGTCCAAAGATTTCTGAAAGAAATCTTGAAGGTTTATCAGAACCACTCAATCTGTTCTTTGAAACAGAACAGGTAAGATAAAGTCTCTCAGTGGCCCTTGTCATTGCAACATACATAAGCCTCCTCTCCTCTTCAAGTTCCTCCCTGGTGCTCAAACTCCTGAGGAGTGGAAAAACACCATCCCTTAAAGCATAAATGAAAACAACTGGAAATTCAAGACCCTTTGCCGAGTGGACAGTCATCAGGTTCACTCCTTCCTGACCTGAAACCCCTGCCCTTGAAACCTCCTGTATGTATTCAAGAAACTTCTTCAGTGACTTTTCTGGAAACCTCTCCTCAAACTCCTCACCTGCCTTCAGGAATTCATTTATGTTTTCAAGGCTCTCAAGCCCACCCTCTCTGTCTGTGTAATACCTGACAATATTAAAGAAATCAATCACAGAACGGATAGTTGTTGTTATCCCTGGAGAAGCACCTCTTATATTTTCAAGTATCTGGTATTTTTTCTTCATTTCCTTTTTTTTCAGTATCTGTTCAATGTCCGTCTTTTTTCTGGAAGCCTTCCCCCCTTCTGGATACAACAGGGCTTTGAAAAGTCTGGTCTTTCCACCATAGGCAATGTATTCAAGAACACTTATAAGCCCTGTTATCTCTTTTCTCTCGTAAAAACCACCACCAACAAAGGAATGGGGTATCCCACTCTTTTTGAACGCCTCCGATAGCCCCCTTGAAAGATAGTTAACCCTGTAAATCACTGCTATATCAGAATAGTTATATCCAGCCTTCACAAGTTTTTTTATCTCGGATGCAACAAAGGATGCCTCACCAGATTGTTTTGAAAACTGCTTTATGATTATAGAAGATTTATCATTGAAATCCCTTGGAATAACAACCTTTTCTTCCCTCTCAAGATTGAACCTTATAAGATTGGATGCTGCCCTCTGTATTGAGGACGGAAGCCTGAAGGACCTCGTGAGCCTGAAAACCTTTGCAGATGGAAAGCCGTCCCCAAATTTTCTGATGTTGTTGAGGTTTGCTCCCCTCCATCCATAGATCATCTGGTCGTCGTCGCCAGTGGCAAAGATCCTGTTATTATCCCCGCACATCTGCCTCAATATGGAAATCTGGGCAGGGGATAGGTCCTGGAACTCATCAATAAGTATATGGCTGAACCTATTTCTGTATTCCCTGGTAACTGCCTCATCCTGAAAGAGTTTCATGGTATAGAGTATAACATCGTCATAATCCAGTGAATTTTCATTTTTCAATATTTCCTGATACTTTTTCCATACCCTCAAAACCTTTTCAGAAACCCCAATTGTTTCAGCCATTCTCACGTCAATCCCCTTTGCCTTGTAAGAAGAAATCCTGTTTGTGGCATACCTGTAATCAACCCCTGTCCCCTCACAGGCCTTCTTCATATAAATTGCCTGTATATTGGGAGGAATCACCCTGAAATCCTCACCAAAACCTAAAAGACCAATATCCCGTTTGAGAAAAATCATACATACATGATGGAAGTTTCCAAGGATTATCTCCCTCACCCTGTGCCCTAGTTCCCTTCCTATCCTCTTCTCAAGTTCAGACCAGTTTCTCAGTGTGAATGTTGTTACAATCATATTCTCTGGTCTGACACCCTTCTTAAGCAAATGAACAACCTTTGCCATAAGTGTGTAGGTCTTACCTGTCCCAGGGCCTCCCAGCACAAGAACATTTGCATCTGCCTCAATTGCCTCCCTTTGTTCCTCTGTAAGGGGATATGGAAGTCCACGCAATTCTTTTTTCTTTATATATACAGGTGGAGAGACTGAATCCTTTATTGTGAGTTCTGAGAGAAAGACACCCACATCAGGATACCTTTTATCAGGGTCAGGGGACAATGCCCTCATTATGGCTTCACCAATCCTTGATGGTAAGGATATTCCATATGTGTTTATGTGGGGTATCTTGCCCTTAAAAATCTTCTTCCTCACATCTTCAAGTGTCTCACCAAAGAATGGATTCTTTCCAGTGAGCATCTCATAGAGAATCAATCCTGCTGACCACTGGTCTGAAAGTTCTGATGCCTTCCCCTTCCACACCTCCCTTGCCATGTATGGTGGTGTTCCGGCAATTGAAACTGTGAGGTCTCCCTCCCCAATCCTTGCAATGCCAAAATCAACCACCTTTATATTCCCATCATCAAGCACCATGATATTCTCTGGTTTCAGGTCTCTATGGATAACACCCCTTTTATGGGCATAGGTGAGTGCCGAAAGGAGTTGCTTTCCGTAATCAAGTGCTGTTTCAGGGTCTAATGGTGCATCTCTGTCTATTATTTCTCTCAGGGTTCTTCCTTCAATATACTCTGTAACAATAACAATCCTTCCATCAATAATATCTGCTGTGAAAAACCGTATTATGTTTTTATGTTCTAAATGGGAAATAATTCTTGCCTCTTCAAGGAATGCCTCGGTGTTACCACCACCACGCCCAACCTTCAGGGCAAACTTCCTGTCTATAAGTTTATCCCTTACAAGGTAAACATCACCAAACCGTCCACCACCAAGCCATTCAAGGATTTCATAACGCTTTGTTATATTAGGTAGCATACCAAATATTAGTTTTTTTCTAAGGACATATCAAGGGCAAAATTGCCTTGCATCTTTACAGGAGGGATTTTCCATAGTGGAAGATGGCAGGTGTGCCTCCTGTGTGCCAGAAGAGGATGTTCGTCCCCTTCTCCAGCATGCCCTTCTCCAGCATGTCTATCATGCCAAAGAATCCCCTCCCTGTATAAACAGGGTCAAGGAGTATGCCTTCTGTTTCTGCAAGAAGTTTAATTGCCTTTCTTTCATTTTCAGTGAGAACCCCATAACCAGCACTGTCGTATTCCCTGACTACAATAACATCCTCTTTACTCACATGCGCTTTTATTCGCAATTTATCCGCACCTTCCTCAATAAGTTTCATAATATAATCCTCAAGGGGTATCCCGTATGTTTCTTCCTTATCAATGTTTATGCCTATTATTCTGCTCTTCAATCCTGTGATTTCCTCCCCAAGCAGCATACCGGACTGGGTTCCACCTGAACTTGTTGGTATGAATATATAATGAAATTCTATGCCCATTTCATCAATCTGCTCCTTCAGTTCAACCATTGCCCTGACATAACCAATCATACCAGTTGCATTGGAGCCACCATAGGGAATGATGTAAACCTTTTTACCCTGTTTTCTCAACCCATCAGCAATCTCATCCATCTTCTCCCCCCTTCTACTTCTTGTGGTGTAATGTATATTTGCTCCAAGGAGTATATCAAGAAGGAGGTTCCCATCGGGTTCAGGCTCTGCCTCACCACCAAGCACAAGGTAGCATTCAAGCCGTGCCTTTCTGCATGCTGCTGCTGTTTGTCTGCAATGATTGGACTGGTAGGCTCCAGCAGTGATAACCGTATCATATCCATTGTTAAGTGCATCATATAGAAGGTATTCAAGTTTTCTGGTCTTGTTTCCACCTGTTGCAAGCCCTGTTAAATCATCCCTTTTTATGAAAATATTGTAACCGTTGAAAACCTTTGAAAGATTTTCAAGCCTTTCAATTGGTGTCGGGAAAAACCCCAGTTTGAAGTATCTATCCAGCATTATTCCTCCTTTTTCAGGATTATAAATTCAGAATAATTTTCGTCAACAATCACACAAAGTTTATTCCCTATATCAATGATGCTTGACAAAGTTAAATGCACCCATAAAATCAGCAAAAAAGGAGTCAACTATGTTTAAAAAGGAATATGAGAGTCCATACATAGTGCTGTCTCCGAGAAAAGGAGGTTATTATTAACCATAGCGAATATTACCCTGATGAGTTTATGAGCGGTAGCG
>QNDZ01000012.1 GCA_003646055.1 bacterium | reverse complement strand
TTTGGTTGTTTATACACAGCCAGAGGAGTTTATACCCTGTGATGACCCATTGATTGTGAATAAAGCAAAGGAGATTGTGGGAGATTCAAAGGGATGGGAGGCAGTTGAAAAATTGAACATGTGGGTATATACGCACCTTAAGAAGAAACCCACCTTTTCCATTCCTGAGCCTGTTGAGGTTCTCAGGACAATGGAGGGTGATTGTAATGAGCATTCAGCCCTTTTTGTTGCACTTACCAGGGCAGCAGGAATACCTGCAAGGGTTGAAGTGGGGCTTGTTTATTTTGGTGATGGGTTTTATTACCATGCATGGGCAGGTGTATGGGCAGGGAAGTGGGTTTCAGTTGACCCAACATTTGGACAGAATCTTGCTGATGCCACGCATCTTAAACTTGAACAGGGTGGTTTTGAAAAACAGGTAAAACTGTACAGGGTGATAAATAAATTGAGGATTGAAGTTATTGAGTATGATTAAATTTAAAAATGTAGTTAAAAGGTATGGAAAGAAAGTTGCACTTGATGGGGTGTCCTTTGAGATACTTCAGGGTGAATTGTTCACATTGCTTGGGCCCAATGGTGCTGGGAAAACAACAACAATGAAACTCATGGCAGGACTACTCAAGCCAGATGGTGGAGAGATAATCGTGGATGGATTGAAGAATTTTGAAGACCCTGAGGCGGTCAAATCCCGCATAGGTTATATCCCTGATGAACCTTTTATTTACCCTGAACTATCAGGAAGGGAGTTTGTTTACTTTGTAGGTGGTTTGTTTGGCCTTGATAGAAAGACCCTGCAGCATAGGTTTGAGGAACTCAGGGAGAGGTTTGAAATAGGCGATTGGGTGGATACACCTGCATCTGGATACTCACATGGTATGAGGCAAAGGATTTTATTTGTACAGGCACTTATTCATGACCCTGAGATATTGATTATTGATGAACCCATGGTTGGGCTTGACCCGAAGGCTGCAAGGATTGTGAAGCAGGTTCTCAGGGAGAAGGTTGAAAGGGGTAATACAGTGGTCATGTCCACTCATACGCTTTCACTTGCTGAAGAGATATCCGACCGAATTTGCTTAATAAATCGTGGAAAGATTGCAGGTGTTGTGGAGATTGAGAGGATTTCAGAAAAGGGATTTTCTGATGTTGAAGAACTCTACTTTTCATTCACTGAGGGGTGAGTATGGTAAAAATAGGTATCCTTGTTTCTGGTAGGGGTAGCAACATGGTTTCAATAATAAGGGCATGCAATGAGGGGAAGATTGATGGTGAAGTGGTTACTGTTATTTCAGACAACCCGGATGCCCCTGCGCTTGCAAAGGCACATAGTCTTGGTGTTGAGGCCGTGTATATTGATCCATCCCCTGGTAAGGTTGTGTTGAAGGGAGAAGGGGAGAGGCGGTATATTGAACACTTGAAGAGCAGAAATGTTGACCTTGTATGTCTTGCAGGTTTTATGCGTATAGTAAAGTCCGGGCTTTTGAAGGAGTTTAGGGGAAGAATTATGAACATCCACCCCTCACTCCTTCCGTCCTTCCCTGGACTGGAAGCCCAGAAACAGGCAATTGATTATGGTGTTAGATTCAGTGGGTGTACTGTACATTTTGTTGATGAGAGTGTTGATGGAGGACCCGTAATACTCCAGGCGGTTGTCCCGGTTTTTCAGAATGATACCCCTGAATCCCTTGCTGAAAGAATTCTGAAGGAGGAACACAGGATTTATCCTGAGGCAATACAGTTGTTTGCACAGGGTAAACTTGAAATAAAAGGGAGAAAGGTGTTTATAAAGGAGGAAGCATGGAAAAGATAAAGGTTGGTATTGCCGGTATTGGTGCCATTTCACAGGTAGCCTATCTTCCCAGCCTTCAAGAGATAGAGGACTTCAATGTTATTGCTGTTTGTGATGTGGACTATCAAAAAGCAGAAGCAGTTGCCAGGAAGTATGGCATCAGCCATATTTTTGATGATTATGAAGATTTTTTAAGGAATGCAGATATTGATACAGTTGTGATTGCCACCCCAAATTATCTTCACTTTCCCATGCTCATGGGTGCACTTGATTATGGGAGGGATGTGATATGTGAACTTCCACTCTGTTTGAGAGAGAATGAGATTGAAGAAATCAAGTCCTCCGTTTCAAAGAATAAGAAGATACTTTTCCCTGCAATGAATGGAAGATTCAGACCTGATGCAAGGGTATTGCATAGAACAATAACCTCAGGCGAAATAGGGAATGTTATCTACTCAAAGGCTGGATGGCTTAAAAGTTTGAAAAAGAAGGTGCAATCATGGAGGAGCAGGAAGAGTGAATCTGGTGGTGGTGCAATTATGACCCTGGGAACCTATGTGCTGGATTATATGATATGGGCGCTCCAGAAGAAGGTCTCCACAGTTTTTGCCTCGCTTCACAGGGATGATGAGGTTGAGGATTCAGGTATTGTCCTCATGAAGTTTGAAGATGGGACCTTTGGAACCTTTGAGGTGAGCTGGACAATCCTCTTTGAAAAGGATTTTACATACTTCAATGTTTATGGAAACAGGGGAACTGCAATAATGAACCCAATGAAAATAGAAAAACTATACCAGGGTGAGATACTTGACCTTACACCAAGGGAACCAATCAAACATCCATTCATGAACTCATATAAATTCATGCTTGAGCACTTCAGGGATATCAAGAGGGGCAGAGCCCAGCAACTTTATACCCATGAGGATGCCAACTACATTCTGAAAATAATCCTTGCATCATACAGGTCTTTTGAAACAGGTGCGGAGGAAAGGATACCTTGAATAAGAAGAGACTTCTTCTTATATCCTTCGGGAGTATCCTGCTTGCCATATCATTTGCACCATTCTCACTTGCTATTCCAGCATGGATTGGGTTCACCCTGATTTTCTTCGGGATTTCTGGTTCAAGGAGACCCTTTGTTCTTGGATATATCGCAGGTGCAGTTTTCTACATCCTTCTCCTTTACTGGATTCCACTGTCAGATGTTGGTGATGCAAGACCATGGGTAGTACTTGGGTTTATCCTCTTAATTGCATACATTTCATTATATTATGCTGTTTCTTTATACCTTTTCTTTAAAATGGAACAACGGGGTTGGTGGTTGTACCTGTGGCCACTTGTCTTTGCTGGTTTAGAATTTTTCAGGTCGCTTTCCCCAAGTTTTGGTTTTCCCTGGGGCAGTATTGCCTATTCACAATCACGGCTCTATTTTATGTTCCAGTTTGCTGACCTTGGTGGCATTCCCCTTGTTACACTATGGGTACTCTATTTCAACCTCTTTCTTTATCTTTTTATAAAGAGAAGAAAAAAACAGTACTTCTATTTTCTAATTGGTCTTTTCCTTTTTGCACTTGTTTATTCCTTTATTGATTTAAGAATCCCTTTGAGGGAGAAGGGGAGTCTGGATGTATGCATACTTCAACCCAATGTTGACCCTGAGATAAAGCGTTCTGGTGGGGTTGAAAAGAGGCTCAGTTTGATAGAGGATATGCTTCTACAGTTTCCTGGTTCAGACCTTTACATTCTTCCTGAATCTGCATCTCCATGCCTTATGCTCTCCTCCTCCTGGTGCAGGGAAAGGTTTATTAAACTTTCGGATACATTGAATGCTGGCCTTGTTGTTGGAACCCAGGAACTACGGTACCATGCCGGGAGAAGAAGACCCCACAACTCATCTGTCTTTTTATTCAACGGGTACATAAGGGGGGTTTACAGGAAGATTTACCTTGTTCCTTTTGTTGAGAGGCTTCCATTCAACGATGTTATCCCTTCATTGAACAATATAGACTTCGGCCAGGGAGATTTCATACCTGGTAAAGAATATCATGTTTTTAACATAAAAGGCCTGGGTTTTTCAACCCCAATATGCTATGAGGAGATTTTCCCGAGGGTTGTGAGAAGATATGTCAGGAATGGGGCAAACTTCATAGTTAACATCACAGAGGACTCATGGTTTGGCAGGACATCAGGACCATTCCAGCACTTTGAGATGTCCATATTCAGGGCAATTGAATACAAAAGGCCTGTTATAAGGTGTGCAAATTCTGGAGTCAGCGGGTTTATTGACCCGCACGGCAGGATAAGAAAAGAGACACACATCTTCACAAGGAAGATTGTGCCTGTTCAGGTTCATGGGATTGAGACAATGACAATTTATGCAAGGATTGGCGATCTCTTTGCATGGCTTTTCCTCTTCTTTGCAGGATTTTCAATTTATTACTTTCTGAAGAGGGATTATTACAAACACAGGACCGCAATCGTGGAGAGATACGCAGAGGTAGGGAAGGGAACAAAAATCTGGCATTTTTCACACATAATGGGGAAAGTAGGAGAGAACTGTGTCATTGGTCAGAACTGTTTTGTTGGCAGGGATGCGGTGATAGGGAATGGAGTAAAACTTGAGAATGGGGTGAATGTTTTTTCAAAGGTGACCATTGAGGACGATGTTTTTGTGGGACCAGAAGCGACATTTACAAACGACATAAATCCCAGGGCACCATTCCCAAAGGGGGGTAAGTGGATACCAACCCTTGTTAAAAGGGGAGCAACCATAGGTGCCAATGCAACCATACTTCCAGGTGTAACCATTGGTAAGTGGTCCATGATAGGTGCAGGGAGTGTTGTTACCAGGGATGTTCCTGATTTTGCCATTGTACGTGGAAATCCTGCCAGACACACAGGGTGGATATGTATATGTGGAAGAAAACTTGAATTTGATAATAAAAAGGCAGTTTGTTCTGGCTGTGGAAGGGAATACAGAATAAAGGATGGCAGGGTTGAAGCCGTATCTTGAAAGAAAACTTCTTTCTCATCCACTTGTCAGGAGGGTAATTCCATATAAAAAGGAATTCTCAATATACATTGTTGGTGGAACCATCAGGGATTTTTTGCTTGGTAAAAGTCCTGTTGACCTTGACATTGTTGTTGAGGGAGATGGTAAGGCCTTTGCAGAAAAACTTGGAAAGGTTATACCTTTGAAGAAGGAACTGGATGAATGGAGGGTTGTTTTTAAAGATGGATTCATTGATGTTCTTGGTATAGATGTTCCCATTGAGGAAGATCTGAAAAGGAGGGATTTTACCATCAACAGCATGGCATACCACCTGAATACAGGCAGTTTTTTTGATCCAATGAATGGGATTAAGGACCTTGAAAATAACACATTGAGGGTGAACGGAGAGGGTAACATCATTTCAGACCCAATAAGGATATTGAGAGGATTGAGAATATCCTCTGAACTTGGGTTTGAGATAGAAGGGGAAACAATGAGGCTTTTCAAGGTTCATGCTAAGAAAATAAGAAAGAGTGCCGGGGAGAGAATACATCAGGAACTTGTGCTCTTTTTCTCCAGTGATAATACAGGGGATTACATTGTTCCCGAGGTTTTTGATGCATTATTCCCTGGATTCATGGAGATGGAGAGGATAGGAGGTGGAAGGCACACAAGTGTCAATCTGCTGGAGCACAGTATCCTTTCCCTTAAGTTTTTGGAGAAATGTATAAAGGAAAAGTCACCTTTTGAGGGATTCTGGAAGAAGATTGATGAGTATATCAGGAATAAAGGGTATCTTTTAAAAATATTCACACTCCTACATGATATAAAGAAGCCTGAGACCTTTTCAGAGGATGAGGATGGAAATGTTCATTTTTATGGGCATGACGAACTGGGAGCACAGTGGTTTTATGATGTTGGTAAGTCATTGAGATTTTCAAAGAAGGAGATTGAGTATGTTTCAAGGATGATAAAAAACCATATGTGGTTGCACCTGCTCTCATCACAGCCTGAAATTACTGAAAGGGCAAAGAGGAGAATGATATTCAAACTTGGAGAAGACGTTATGGGTCTTGCAATTTTTTCATATGCTGATAGTATGGCTTCTGGTGGGGTAGAGGTGGAAAGGGTTGTGAAGGCTGGTGAGGAGGTGCTATCCTACTACTTCACCTCAAAGAGGGAGATAAAAAAGATTTTGTATGGAAGGGACATAATAAAAGAATTTGGACTTGAACCTGGACCATTCATAGGGCATTTACTTGCAAGGGTTCAGTCTGCCTATGAGGATGGATATGTTAAAACAAAGGAAGAGGCAATTGAGTACGTGAGGAAAATCCTTATTGAGGAAGGAATAATAAAAGGAGGTATGAAGGATGCTTGAGGAGAAGATAAGGAGTAAGAAGGCAAAAATAGGGATTGTTGGACTGGGTTATGTTGGTCTCCCCCTTGCTGTTAGTTTTTTGAAGGAGGGGTTTGTTGTTATAGGGCTTGACATAAGCAAGGAAAGGGTGAATCTCCTTAAAAAGGGGAAAAGTTACATTGATGATGTGCAGGATGATGAAATTAAGCCATTTGTTAAGAATGGAAAGTTCATATTAACAACAGAATATTCAAAATTGAAGGATGCAGATGCAATAAACATATGTGTTCCAACACCGTTCACCACTACAAAAGACCCTGACCTGAAATATGTTATAGATGCCTCAGAGAGAATTGGAGAGGTTCTAAAAAAGGAGCAGATAGTTATCCTGAAGAGCACAACCTATCCTGAAACCACTGAGAAGGTTGTATTGCCCATTCTGGAAAAAAAGTCAGGGCTCAGGGCAGGGAAGGATTTTTATCTTGCCTTTGCACCTGAAAGGGTTGACCCTGGTAACAAAAAATTCCCTCCAAGAACAATCCCTGCTGTTGTTGGAGGTTATACAAAAAAATGCACAAAATTGACTGCACTACTTTATTCTCAGATAGTTGACAGGGTTGTTCCTGTTTCAAACCCCAGGGTTGCTGAGATGACAAAGCTCCTTGAGAACATCTTCAGGAATGTGAATATTGCACTTGTTAATGAACTTGCCCTTCTCTGTGAAAGGATGGGTGGTGTGGATATGTGGGAGGTTATTGAGGCAGCAAGCACAAAACCATTCGGGTTTATGCCTTTTTACCCTGGTCCTGGTCTGGGAGGCCACTGTATTCCCATAGACCCGTACTACCTTTCATGGAAGGCAAGGGAGTATGACTTCCACACAAGTTTTATAGAACTTGCTGCAAAGGTTAATGAGGATATGCCTTACCATGTGATACAGAAACTCCAGGATGTATTGAATAAGAATGGTATTGTTTTGAAAAATGCAAGGGTTTTGATTCTTGGTGTGTCATTCAAGGAGAATATATCCGATACAAGGAACTCTCCAGCATTAAAGATTATGAGTTTGCTTATGTACCGTGTTAAGAAACTTGTCTACAACGACCCCTATGTACCTTCCGTTTCCGTTGACGGGAAAAATTTTGATTCAAAAAAACTGACAAAGCAACTCCTCAAGGGAATAGATGTTGTGCTCATCACAGCTGCACACAGGGATTATGATTACAGGTGGATTGTTAAGAATTCAAGGATTGTGCTTGATACGAGGAATGCAACAAAGAATATAAGGGCAAAGAACCTGTTTAAACTGGGATTGAGGAAGTGAAGGCTGTTGTTACTGGTGGTGCTGGATTCATAGGTTCAAACCTTGTGCATGAACTGAAAAACAGGGGATTTGAGATACTTGTTATTGACAATCTTTCCAACGGGAATCCTGAGAACCTGCCTGAGAATGTTGAGATTGTTCAAATGGACATCAGGGATAAAGGATTGATAGATGTTTTTAAAGGGTTTAAACCACATGTTGTTTTTCATCTGGCTGCACATATTGATGTGAGAAAGTCCCTTGAAAATCCTGGCTATGATTTTGATGTGAATGTTAATGGGACTATCAACATTATTAAGGGAATGATTGAATCAGGAACAGAAAAGATTATTTATTCCTCAACAGGTGGTGCACTCTATGGGGATAGGACAGGTTCCACCGAGGAGATAATACCTGACCCTATATCACCATATGGTGCATCAAAGCTTGCAGGAGAGCACTACATAAAAATCTTTTCATTGTGGAAGGGGTTCAGATATACAATTCTCAGGTATGCCAATGTTTATGGTCCACGGCAGAGTTCTTCTGGTGAGGCAGGTGTTGTTGCCATATTTATGGAAAATTTAATGAATGGAAAGGTACCTGTTTTGTATGGGTATGGACAGATGCTAAGGGATTATGTTTATGTGAGGGATGTTGTTAATGCCAATGTGCTTTCAATTGACAGGGGAGATGGGGAGACCCTGAACATTGGTACAGGTATAGAAACCAGTGTATCTGAATTGTACGAACTGGTGCAGAAAGTCACAGGGATTTATATCCAGCCAGAATTGAAGGAGGCAAGACCTGGAGAACTCAGGGTATCAAGCCTTAACTCAGACAGGGCAAGGGAAAAACTTGGGTGGCAACCAGAATATTCTCTTGAGAGAGGATTAAAGGAAACCTGGGAGTGGTTCAGGACAAATAGATGATTCTCCTCCTTCTCTCCTTACAGGGTGTATTTGTTATAAGATGGGAGATAACCACACCCGCTTCAATAGACCTTATCATAAATAAGTGCATTGAGAACAACCTTGATGCGGTTGTTGTTCAGGTTTATGCAAGGGGGGAAGCCCTTGTAAAAAATCCATACTTCCCTTTGTTTGAAGAATTAAGAACAGACAAAAACCTCCTGAAACTTTTAATAGAAAAGGCAGGTGCTTATAACATTCAGGTATGGGCATGGGTGAATCTCTTCTATGCGTGGTCACAAACAGACTTTCCATATGGGAAAGGGCATATAACAGAAACCCATCCTGAATGGTTTGTTGTGGATAAAAGGGGAAGAAGAAACATTGAGATGAGTGTTGAAGAATTGAAAAGAAGGGGGCTTGAAGGATACTTTGTTTCACCATTCGTCGATGAGTATGTGAAGAAGGTGCGTGATTACATGGTATTTATTCAGAATAATTATCATGTTCATGGATTCATTCTTGACTATGTCAGGTATCCGGGTAGATACTACAGTTATGAGCCTTATGTTTATGAATACATAAAGAGATATCTATACATTGACAGGAATGACTCATTACTTCCATTCCTTGGTATAGACTTCAGAAGAATAGAGAAAAGGATAAAAATCCAGAGGATTGCCCAGGTTTTAATGATACTGAAGGGAAGAATATACCTGCCGGTTCTGGCATGTGTATATCAGAACCCTGAAAGGGCAAGGAGTGAGTTCTATCAGGACTGGCCACAATGGATTAAAATGGGTGTTGTGGATGGGGTTATCCCCATGATTTACACAAGGGATGTTAGATTATTTGAAAAAAGAATAATTGCCCTTAAATCATATCCAATAGTCCCTGCAATTGGTGTGTATCTGTTTAAGAACAGTAAAGGGTGGAAGGAGGAGATAAAAATCCTGAAAAAACACAACATCAACTCCTTCCTCCTCTTCTCCCTCAACCCCCTATAAACCCAGCCCGGGTTTTGACAATGTGACACCATTAAAGCTATAGATATTGGTTATAGTATAGAGGGTATTGACATTCTTTTTTAATTATTTAGCATTTATTTTAGAATAACTTCCAAAAATCTAAAAAAGGAGGTGAAGATGAAGGCATCTATTGGCAGGTGTTTGTTTGTTCTTTTCATCTTTATCTTTTTTAACCTCAGGGGGTATGATTCTGATAACAAACTCACTCAGATTTACCCTTCGTATCATCCAGTAATGAGTGATACATCCTCTTATAAGCTTTCCATCTGGGGTAACAGCTTTAACTCTCCTCAATTTATCCTTTCAGGCCACGGTCAGAACATTGTTCAGGATACTGTGACAGTTGTAAATCAGAATCTTGCTATTGCAGATTTTTCCATCCCTTCAACCCTTCCCCTGGGTGTTTACAAGTTGATTGTCTATGATGGTGTAATGGATACTCTATACTCCTGCATAACATTTTACAAAAATGTTTCAGGTGATGGAGTTTTTTACACTTACACAGTAGCACAGTTGTCTCAGGATGTTCAGGGTGTATGGGTTGGGGATGGAGATAATGACTCCCTCATGGAGGTATTTGTAAGTGGAAAAGACAACACAATTCATATGTATGAATGGAGTGATTCTTCATGGGTTGAACAGACAGTGGGGTCCTCTGGAGGATATATGATCAAGGTGACAGTGGGGGATGGAAACAATGATGGATTACTGGAGGTTTATGGGGTATCCGATGACGATTCTGTGTATCAGTTTGCCTACAATGGAACGTCCTGGGAAAAGACCGTGATTGGTTCAGGAACAGGGTTTATGAAGAGCGTGGCAGTTGGGGATGGTAATTGTGATGGTTTCCCTGAGGTTTACGCTGCGGGTGCGGACAGTAATGTTTATATGTTTTCTTTTGATGGCACAAACTGGAACACTACCACAATTGGTAAAATTAGTGGGACCATTCATGCGCTTGCAATAAATGATGGAACCAATGACGGCAAACTTGAGGTTTATGCCAGTGCTTTTGATGGTGGTATTTATCAATTCTCATGGAATGGATCTTCCTGGGCTATGGATACATTGTTACAGGTCCCTGGTGTTTACATTTATGGAGTATGGGTTGGGGATGGTGATAATGATACCCTTCTGGAGGTTTATGGGGCTGTTTCCAATGGCGATGTATATCAAATTGAGTGGAATGGAAGTTCCTGGGATACCACACGTCTTGGCACACTTCCTGATCAGGCGCTGGCAGTGAAGTTAGGGGATGGGGATAACGATGGGTTGAATGAAGTGTACGTTGCCTGCGATGATGGTAATATTTACAGGTTTGAGTTTGATGGTTCAAATTGGACGAGTTCCATCGTTGGAAGCGGTTCCAGTTATATGCACAACCTTGCCCTGGGAGATGGGGATAATGATGGATTCATAGAGGTTTATGGAGCAAATTATGATGACAGATTATACATGTTCAGGTTTGAAAGCATACAACCTGATATTGCGTCGGATTCAATTTTATTACCTCGTTCAGGCTGGATACCAGGTGGAAATTACCATATCAGGGCAGTTGTGGGGAACTATGGTGGAGGAAATGCAAACAATGTGTATGTTTTTGTTTCAGTTATAGATACAGTTGCAAATTCTGAGATATTCAGGGATACAATCCTGCTGGATTCATTACCTGCAAAATTGGATACAACCGTGGTTTTTGAGCCCTGTTACTATACACCTGGCTCTGTTTACAGGACCATTGTATATGTGAATTATCCTGATACGAATCCTGCCAATGATACAACCTCAATTCTTTCCGCAACCAAGGATGCTGTGGTGCTGTTTGTTGAAGATGCCAATGGATATGGTGCTCCGAACCATCCAGACAGCACATGGTTGATTCCCCTAACAAATCTTCTTGGCGAGAACAGAGTGGCTTATTTTGGACCAACTTCTTCTTATACTGATAATGGTCCTGATATTGAGGAAATGAGGAATGTAGACCTGGTAATATGGAACTGTTATGATTACTATGTTGACCCACAACTAACATCCCTTGATACGAGCAACATAAAGACCATTATTGATGAAGGGAAGAGGGTTTGGTTAATTGGACAGGATATAATATATTCTCTATTGGGAAAGAAGGGGATAAAGGGGAGGCTATATGAAAATCCCAAGGCCCTTAATAACTTCCTTGGAACTCACTTTGGTCTTTCTTCTTACTATGAGGACTATTACTATGGTTATGATATGAAAATACAGGGGATAAATGAAGCAAGTTCTCCAGTCCTGAATGTTTCCTCTGACTTTTATTACGATGGTAAACTATATCCTGATGAGCTTACCCCTGACACAACAATGTCATACCCAATCCTTATTGACCCTGACAGTAACTATACCATTGGAATCATCAGAAAAGATAGCATGAGTGCCTTCTGGGCTGCTGATGGTAGGGGGGTAGACTACTCTTCAGGTAGTGATTGGGAGAGTCTTATAGAAAAGATGTTAAACCTTCTTGGCATATCTACAACCGGTAAAAGCGAAGAAAAAGAGGTTGCATTTCAGTGTGCAAGAAACCTGACTCCATACATTTCTTTCTCATATAATGGGAAATTTACCTCCAATGTGTTTGTTTACGACATCATAGGACGTCTTATCCTTAAAAAAACTGTATATCCAGGGATGAATGTGGTTTTAAACAGGTTACCACAGGGCGTATATCTTCTTGCAATTCCCGAATTGGGAATAAAGCAAAGGTTTGTTGTTGTAAGATAAAATGATGGGGGAGGAATTCTCCTCCCCCATTATATGCATCAATAATATCTCTCTTGGTATCAGGGACTTGGTGTAAGGGCCGTGTCTATGCCTATACCTATGTTGTTTGCCCTGATGTTTACAAGGTCGTTTTCAGGTTGATACCATTTCTTGTTGTTCTTAAAGAATTCAACCGAATATTTATCATTTCCACCAAGGTCAAGGAAGACACCGTAGTTTTTCCCATAGAAATGGTATGGTGAAATCTTTGAGGGTTCATAGTATGAGTTCCTCTTGTCGCATGCACCAAGCCTGAGTCCATGGTCACTTATTCTGTATTCATCATCACCACCTGCCTCAATGAACAATGCTATTGACCTTATTTCAGCAACACCTATGGATATCTTCTTCATGTTGTATTTATCGTTTCCCCCACCGTCATAAAAATAGGCAAATGTCCAGTCCCATCCAAATCCAAGTGCTGCTCCAGCAGTTTCAAATAGTTCGTGTTTATCATTCCCATTCTCGTCAATCAGTGCCCCTATACAGAAATGGGCACCAGAACCCTGGGTGAAGTAACAGGACCTGTAGTGGTCGTTGCCACCTCCATCATAGAGAATACCTGTTCCGAACCAGTAACCTGTTCCCAGTGACCAGTTACCTGAAACATATCTGTCATTCCCCGAAATATCAATGAGCATACCAAGACCACCTGCCCATGAGTGGCCATCTGAGCCGTCCGCCCTTCTTCCACCACCAAAACCCTGAGAATTGTTACTGTTTATCCTGTGTTTTGAATGATAATCCCCTCTGTCATAGACAGATGAGTATGGCTCTGCATAGTAAAAGTCATTTCCTTGCCTGTCTGCAAGGAGTCCAATTCCCCCTATCTCTCCATCACCCTGAGAATTCCCATAAGACCTGTATTCATCGTCCCCTTCAGCATCCAGAAGCATACCAATCCCCCTGTATCCACACCCCTGTGTTTGGGTCCACCCTTTATATCTGTCACTCCCTGATAGGTCTGCAAGTATTCCCACACCAAAAAACCCATATCCCTGGGACTGTTTACCCCCTGTATATTCGTCGTTCCCTGACATATCAAGAAGCACACCTACACCGCATATCCCAGAACCCTGGGTGGGAATCAGTGTGTCATTTGATACATATTTATCATTTCCACCCAACTCAATAATCACTGAGACCGGGTTGATAAAAGAATTTGCCCCAACCCTGCCTTTATATGTATCATTGCCACCAAAATCAATGATAATGAATGGATTGTTGAATGAGTATTTGCCTGATTTTATCCCTAATAGTGCTATTTCACCAAGAGGGGTTTCAAAGATTATGTCCTCTTTCAGTTTCACATTAAGGTTTTTCAACTCAAACCCTGCCATTTCAACCGCTGATGCGACCTTCATTGCACCATAGTAAAAGGATGCATGGTCAGTGAATTTTTCTGCATCATCAATCTCTGGGTAGTATTTTGAGCCGTCTGATATGGTCATATCCAGGTCCTTCTCCAGCAAAATCCTTTCCCTTGTGCCTGCAGGCAGATTTCTCCAGGATTTTTCTATCCACATGTATCCATCAAGGGTGTTGTAAATCAGATTACTTAGGACACCCCTAATTTTCAGGGGAACCTTCTCAATCCTTTTCCTGATGGGGTTCTCTGTGTCTGGATATGCACCACCAAAGGTGATGGTATTCATCTGCCCATTTCCAGTAGAATACACCATTTTTATGGCAGAATACAGGTCAATCTTTTTCTCTGAGAGATTCGCACCGTAATTCCTGAAACCCTCAACCATCATGTCAACACCAATAAGATTCAAAATGTTGTAAATTGAATTCCTGTTTTTACTCATGATTGAATCAGATAGGTAGTGTTCAATGGTATTTGCCTTTGACAGAGTGAATCTGTGCACATAAAGTGGTTTTCTGTACAGGTCTATAAAGAATGGAAGGATAAATGGCATGTCTTCAGGAGAGGGAAACCTTGACCATGCCCTGTTCCACTCAAATCCCGGACTGTAAATACCGTTCTCTGCAAGTATTGAATCAATGGATATTGAAAAGAGAAGTATAAACATAAGACCTCCTTTTCTTTAGATATTACACAATTTTTTATTGAATAAAACCCCTTTTCCTGTATAGTTAGAAAAAGGAGGTGAGATGAGCCCTGTATTCCTTTTAAGTGGAATACTCATGATAGGTTCTGGTCTTGGGTTTATCTATTATTGGAGATACAAAACCCATGTTCCCTGGGGATTCTTTGGTCTGGGTATTCTTGGGTGGATTATAGCAGTTTTTCTTAAAGGTATTGCAGCGCTTTCACTGCCGCCCTTGAAGAAGTTTCTCTATGCATCATTAACAACAGGGGTTGCAGACCCAATTCTCTGGATTTACACAGGTCTATTAACAGGCATCTTTGAGTGTCTTGTTGTCTATGTCTTAATAAAGAACAGGTCAATGATTGTAAAATCTGGATGGAATGAGGCAGTTGGTTTTGGTATAGGTTTCGGAAGCATTGAGGCAATCCTCCTTGGAATAACCAGCCTCACATCAGTTTTGCTTATCCTGTATGCGCCTGAGGTTTTGCCAGAGGGAACATTAGAATCAATGACTGTGGAGCCATTCTTCCAGAACAGTTGGTCTGTTCTCATCCCTGTTATAGAGAGGATCAGCACCATTTTTATTCATACCTTTGCAGGTGTTTTAATTATTATGAGTATCAGGACAAAGAGACCCGGGTTCCTTTGGTGCTCCTTTGTTTACAAGACAATTGTTGATACCATTGCAGCAGTACTTCACATAACACTGAAGCCAGAACAGTTCACTGCTATGTTGATGTGGTCAGTGGAGATTGTGTTTGTTCTGCTTGCCCTTGCTGGAATCTATGGGCTCATCAGGTTAAAGAAGGAATTTCCCAAATTTGAGGAAGAGAATCAGCCAGGATAAAGGTATCCCTGTTTACCAGAGATTAAAAAACACCTGTATCCTTGACTAATTCACATTATTCTTTATTATTCACAAAGGTAAAAAAGGAGGTAAGTATCAGTTTACAGGAGACGCTCTTAAAACTTGAAATATTCTGGAAGGAGAGGGGCTGTCTGATAGGTCTTCCATATACAAGTGAGGTTGGTGCAGGAACATTCAATCCCCATACCTTCTTTGGTGCACTGGGTGAGAGGCCGTACAACGTGGCATATGTGGAGACCTCAAAGAGACCCAAGGATGGAAGGTATGCTGAAAACCCCAACAGACTTCAGGAGTTCAGACAGTATCAGGTTTTATTGAAACCCGCTCCAGATAATGTGCAGGATATCTATCTTGAGAGCCTTGAGTATCTTGGAATTGATATTAAGAAACATGACATCAGGTTTGTCCATGATGATTGGGAGTCTCCAACCCTTGGTGCATGGGGACTGGGGTGGGAGGTCTGGCTTGATGGTATGGAGATTACCCAGTTCACCTACTTTCAGCAGGTTGGTGGAATAGATTTGAAGGTGATACCAGTTGAACTCACCTATGGAATAGAGAGGATAACCATGTTCATAGATGGTGTTGATACTGTTTTTGATATGGAGTGGGGTGGTGGATACACATGGAAGGACCTTTATAAAGAGCCAGAGTATCAATGGTGTGTTTATAACTTTGATGAGGCGGATACAGAATTTCTCTTCACCCTGTTCCAGAAGTGTGAATCAGAGGTATTCAGACTCCTTGATAAAGGATTGATTTACCCTGCATACGACTTTGTGATAAAGGCCTCCCACACATTCAACCTGCTTGATGCAAGGGGTGCAATAAGCCCCAAGGAAAGGGGAAACTATATATTGAGGATAAGAAAACTTTCAAGGAAGGTGGCTCTTGTATGGTTGAAAAACTACTCATAGAGATTGGTACAGAGGAGATACCTTCAAGTTATATAGATACTGCAATTGAGGGTTTCAAAAGGGAACTCACAACCCTGTTTGATAATAGAGGCCTGAGTTATGGTGATGTGGAAACATACGCAACACCAAGAAGGCTTGCCTTACTGGTGAATGCACTACAGGATAGGCAGGAAGACAGGGTGTTAGAGATAAAAGGGCCACCTGAAAGTGTTGCATTCAAGGACGGGAAGTTAACAGAGCAGGGGAAAGGTTTTGCAAGGTCAAGGGGTGTGAGAGAGGAAAATTTATTTGTGAAGGATACTCCCAAAGGTAGATTTGTCTTTGCAAAGGTACTTGAAAAGGGGATGAAAACCGAGGATATAATAAAAGATACCCTTGAAGAGATTGTTTCAAAAATTCCATTTCCCAGATACATGGTGTGGAATGAAAAGGGATTCAAATTCGCAAGGCCAATAAGATGGATGGTTGTTCTCTTTGGGAGTAAGGTTATTGATGTTGAAATTGCAGGGGTGAAGAGTTCTGGCATAACGTATGGTCACAGGTTTTTGTGCAGGAATCCAATAAAAATAAGCAGACCTGAAGATTATGTTGAATTGCTGAAAAAGGGATATGTTATTCCAGATACACAGGATAGGAGGAAAACAATACTGAACCTTCTTAATGAAGAAGCAGAAAAGTTGAATGGAACCCCTGTAATACCTGAGGAACTCCTTGATGAGGTTGTGAACCTTGTTGAATATCCCTGTGTCATTGCAGGAAGATTCCATGAGAAGTACCTTGAATTACCCAGGGAGGTTGTTGAGACTGCAATGGAGACACATCAGAGATACTTCCCTGTTGAGAAGAAAGGAGAGCTGTTACCTTACTTTCTGGCAATAATTAACACCCACCCGTCAGAGGATATTAAGAGGAACAATGAGAAGGTTCTCACCGCAAGGCTTGAAGATGCAAGGTTCTACTATTTAGAGGATATAAAGGTTCCTATGGAGAAAAGGGTTGGGCTCCTTGATACCATTACATATCAGGAGGGGCTGGGCACACTCCTTGACAGGGTGGAGAGGCTGAAAAAACTTGCTGAATTCGTGAGTAATTATGTTGATTTTGACAGAGAGGTTGTTGAAAAGGGGATTGAACTCTCAAAGGCAGACCTGACAACCCTCATGATAAGGGATGGAAAAGAATTCACAGGCCTTGAGGGAAAGATTGGTTACCACTATGCAATTGAGCAGGGCATTGACAGGAAGGTGGCTGATGTTATAAAAGACCATTATCTCCCAAGATATTTAGGTGATGAACTCCCTGAAACCACAGAGGCGTGTGTTGTGTCCATAGTGGACAGGGTTGACCATATAATTGCAGGATTTATAAAGGGTAAAAAACCAACAGGCTCCAAAGACCCACTTGGATTGAGAAGAGCTGCCAATGGATTAATAGAGATTCTAATTGGCAAGGGTTTTGTTATACCCCTTGAGGAATTGTTTAAGGCTGGTGCTGAATTATATAATATGCAGGTTGATATTGAGGGGATTGTGGGTTTTATAAATGAGAGGATTGAAAGGGTTCTGGAACAGAAGGGGATTCCATACGACATAACAGATGCTGTGATTGCATCAGGAACCCGGGACTTAAGAAG
>QNDZ01000011.1 GCA_003646055.1 bacterium | reverse complement strand
TGAGTATCACCCTCATTCTCTCCTTCTGGTGTTTATATTCTTCATAATACATGGCATTCTTCCTAACATTGTCACAGGCTATTTGATGGATAACATGGGCAAGAAATCTATTATACTTCCTCTTGTGTCTTTCCTTTTCTCTCAAACCTGACTGATATTTACACGGTGCTTGACCTGCATAACTCGCAAGTTCCATTTCCTTGCACAAAATTCTTGTCAAATGCCCATTATAAAGGTCTGGTTAAAATTTCAACTTTGCAGAGATGTTCATTCCGAAACTATGCCTTCTGTCTGTATCCAGTTTTCTGTTTATATGCCTTGTGTATTTTGAACCCAGTGTAATGTCCATGCTCTTTGACAGACTGTATGTCCCTGAAAGGCTGACCTCCCCATCTATGTAATCTGTTCTCACATCTATCTGGTTTGTGCTTCTATTTATAACCTCATCCCTCTTCCCCTTCAATGTACCTGATAACTTCATATTGAGTGCGCTCTTTAAATTCAGTTTCCTCTTCATGAATGGGAGTCTGATACCTGTCCTTGGGGATATACTATAACTGGTGGAAAAACTCACATTCCAGTCCTCTGATGAGGTGACTATCTCTGTGTTACCCTGAACATCAATTGTCTTCATTTGATTCACCCCTCCCTTAATGTTCAACCTCATATTGTTCTTTAATGTCAGGTCAAGCGAAGGGGATGTTCTGACCGATGAGGTAAACTTTTTTCTGGTAGTATCATTGAGGAACAATGTAAATGTTGTATCCCTTGTTAAGGAAAGATTAAGATTTGCTGTCTTGATAAACCCAGTTTTTTTCAATATATCCCCAAGGGCTGAGGTTTTCAGATTAACCTGTGGGAGCGTCATTTTAATAAATTTCTGGGTCGCTGTGTTCCCGATTGGATACTCCTCTGTCCTTGAAGCACTGACATTTGCTGAAATCTTCCAAACACTGAACCCTGTTGATGCAGAACCCTGTAACCTCTTCTTCCCACCATCTGTCTGGCTTGGCATGAAAACAAGGTTCTCCGGAATATAAATATCGTATCCAAATCTGAACCTGTAATCAGGTGACCCTGATAAATAGTTGTAAATATTGGAAACAGAATGTGAGAGCCTCAGATTCAGTGGAGACCAGTTCTTTGTTAGAAGATTGATTATGGGTAATTTTTTCATAAACCTATCAATTGTTATATTATGTCCGGTGGAAATCTCCCTTGTTACACCAGCCTTTCTAACTCTCACTGAATCACCAAAACTGGTTGAGAATTGATAATCCTTGTTCTCTGAATAGGCAGTGGCATACTTGAAAGATGCTCTGTCAATCTTGAAGATAGAGAAATTCACCTGAGCAGAAAGGTTTTCAGATGTGAAATTGAGCCATCCATAACGTCTATCAAATGGCACAGTCCTGTCATACCTCATCCTCCTCGTGTAATCAATGCTCAAAAAACTGAAGGGATTAAAGGATGTACTGAATGTTCCTTCAAGTTTCTTTATATCCTTAATATCCTGTTTAACAAAGACAGAGTCTGAATTGTTGTACTGGTACTTGTTTTCTGTTGAAAAGTTATAGTTTCCAGAGAGTGAGATTCTTCTTGGAAGTGGTGAGAAAAAGAAGATTTTCCACTGGGGTATCTTTGGATTGTATCCACCTGACAGGTTCATCGAAATGAGCGTATCAGCAGAGAGATAAGGTCTATATGCCTTCTTTCTTCTCACGCTTCCACTGAGGTTGAGCCCTGACAGAACATACTTGAACACAGGATGAGAAATCTTTCCAGTGGGGCTCAAACTAAAGGTTCCGTTTTCTGAACGCTCCATAACAGATTCTCTCTCCCGCAATGAATCAGGGAGTGGAATGTCAGAATTTCTGTAATAATACGGAATAGTCCTGTTGATTGAAAGACTGTATTTAAGTGGCAGTTTAAACAGTCCACCTGTTAACCTTGAAAGATTTACACTCACATTGTATGTTCTATTCTGTATCCTGTTCTCCCCAGGATTCCTGAGAGCAGATTTACTACCTTTATAGAACTCACCCTGATACGATTCATTTATTGAGTATGTGATATTCTCTCCAAAATTACCATCCACCCTGTAAGAGTACTTAATATCAGGTTTTCTCAATGGGTCTGAAAGGTATATATCATCAAAAAATACAGAACCTGTGAGAGGCATTGTGTCCACATTCTCCACACCAAGCCTGATAAAATATATCTGCTTCAATGTGGGATTTCCCTTAACAGAATAACCCTCCGGGGCACTTTTCCCAATCTTTAATCCTGTAAGATCTGAAAGGTCAAGGGTGATTGTATCCCATCTGCTGGTGGTGAGGGTTTTCTCAAACTCATAGTAGTTCAGTGTATCTGTGCCAAATCTCAAAATTATTTTCACATCTCTGCTCATTTCCTTTCTGGAGAAGAAAACCAATTTTTGATAGTTTCGGAAATCCTTTGGCTGGTCAAAGTATTCACCCGCCCATGCTATATGTCCTGGCATCAGACTGTCTGTATATATTTCAAGCGATTTCTCATCCTCATATCCCCCATATGAGGTTCTCTCCCTTTCAACAGGTGGAACATATTGCGAGTCCTCATTGGCACTTCTGTATCCTATTATAAAATTCTCAAATGCCTGAACTGAATCACCAGCAAATGGTTCAATCCCATCATTTCTCCACACACTCCCAACAACACCCCACTTTGTTACCATTATCCTTGTTGGGCCTGATACCCCGTTTATCCAAACCCTCACATATCTGATGTTCGTCCAGGAAGGGCTTCCCACTATTCTTTCAATGTTGCTGTCATCAAGGAGTATTCTTATTTTTTTCCACCCATTTTTTCCAGTAGCAACCACATATCTGTCATCCTTCAGGTCAATACGGAATGAATAATAGTTGTTGTTGAGATTGAAAATGTCATCAAAGTTTATATCCTCTGTATCAATTCTTTTGTTTCCCTCTGTTCCGTTCATTTTCAGTGTATCCTCAAAGGTTCTTGGTGACTCTGAAATGTAATCGTCGTTCCCATCGTCTCCTGCATCCTTTCCCCCTTCATAATAAAGTGAATCAGGATATGCTATACCATCAAGTCCGACATCCTCACCTGTTTCAAGTTTACCAGACCTGTTAACATCTTCGTTATCCATAATGCCATTGGCAGGGATTACTTCACCGTCTGCATTCAGTCTCGGAGCATCTTCAGAAATATCAGAACCAATGTCAATGTGAAGAACCCCTGAGTCTGCCTTCACCCACATCTCAATTGCCTGGTCTTTTGACATATCCCTCGCTGTACTACCAAAGGAATATATTATACCTCCCCATGAATTGGGGTCATTATCCCTTGGAATAAAGTACAGGGTCATTGCACCAATATTGTTATTTTCACCTGATATGGATGGAAATATATCACTCTCCATAAGGTTCACACTCCACCAGTATATCTCACCAAGTAGATATTCATTTTCTCCGTCTGGTGTGCTTGAAAAAGACCACTCCCTGATTGTATTTCCAAATGGTTCACTCCTCGTGGTGTTTTCCATATCATCAACATAGCCCTTCCCCCTTGAGGATGGATTGGGTACTGAAAGGGATACATTCCCTGAAAGATTAAAAACGGGTGTCTTTTCACTCCCGATTATTGGCAGACGGGAAATCAGGGGAAGCAAAAGGTCAAGGTCAAGACCTGTTTTGAATGAGGCCTTTCCAAGGAGAAAATTGGCTGGCTCTGAACCAAGCCTTGGGTAAAAATCTGATACAGAAGAGGCGTTAAAATCAATGGATGTGTTAAGGAATGTTCTGTTGTTTATCCTTGTCTTTGTTTCAAGTTTTGTTAAGTAATCCTGAGAAAAGGTCAACCCCCCAAAAGGCATAACCTGATAAATATACGAAACCTTTGCATCCGGAGGAAATCTCTTCGGGTCCTTTATTTTAACCTCTCCTGTTGCATAATCTATTGTGTAGTCAATGTCTCTCTTCAATGTATCTCCATCAACAATAATAACCTCTGAATTCTCAACAATGTTTTTGCCACCACCTATGGTGAACCTTGTGAGTGGGGCTTTATATTTAATCACAAGGAAGTATTTATTTTTCTCATCATTTTCAGGGTACAACTTTCTGTAAATTGCAGGAACCGTGTCAGGGGCAAGGTCTGGTATCAAAAATGGATAGGCATAGGGGAAGAATATGTATCCGTTCTGAAAGTCAACAAATTTTTCAGCATCTATACCAGGAACTGTATCCTGGTCAAGTCCAAGTATTTTTATATACTGTGTGTTGGTGTTTTCATCAAAATTCACTGGCTCCCCACCTGGAACAACCCTGTAAATGTCCACACTGAAATCAGTAATACCCTCTCCAGACGTAGGGAAGGAGTAAACATTCCTCATCATGAGATACCAAGTGGTATCCTCTGGTGTTGGATTTGATGACTTTATAAGGAGAAGGCTTGAAGTATCAGTGAGACTCTCTGTAAGATAACCAACAGTATCAAACTCCCCTGTTGTGATGTCCTTTGTTATATAATAAATTGCTATCATTCTTCCAGGGTCAGGTGGGTTCACAATCTCAAGGAATGGTCTCTGAAGACCATAGTAGTATTGAAAATATCTAACCCTGTAATCACCTTCCTCCCCTTCCTCTCTCAATTCAAAGTTTGCAACATCACCTGTTGAGCCATCCACCTTGAAAGTCCTTGCAGGTATGGTGGTTACAGAGTATGGCATCTGATAATAAACCCTGAGAAGCACAAGTGAATCATTCATACCCATAGGGATGTAATAAAATCTATCCTTCACATAATCATAATCAAAAACAGTCAAGGATTCAATCTGGGAGGAAAACTCACTGGTTTTCTCTTCTGGGAGTGACTTCACCCTTGTCACCTGCAGGTTAAAATCGGTATTTGCAATCTTTCCGCTGAGGGTTATACCAAATCTTCCCTTTTTATCAGTATCACCAAGGTTGATGTTTTGGATGATATCATCCTCGTCATTACTCTTGTAATAAACCCTGACTTTATTCTGTGATTCGTCAAGGCTTTTCACATTGTAGTTTACATCAACATGAATTTTCTGCCCCACAATTCCATTTATGGTAATGTTCAGGTCTTCATCAGGTTTTATATCAAGGAAACTCCCATTTATAACCCCCTCCTGAACCTTCTGGGTCACTTCAAGAGAGACTGTTTGATAACCTGAAACCTTTATTGTTCCACCTTCTCCTATTATCTGTCTCAATGCACCTGGGAGTTTTATTGGGAGTTCAATATCAGGTATGATACCCTCCATTGATGAAAGTTGCTTTCTCAGATTTTCACTGAAGGAGGTAGCAATGGATTTCCTGTATGCATTTATAAAAAGTATGTCTGCCCCTCTACCACCCCCGATTATTGTGTCTGTTCCAAGGTAAACATTGCCTATGTACAGGTTTCTTACAATAAAATCCTCGTATTTTTCATAAACCTGGGTGATATTCTGATAATAGAGATAATTATTGAATTCAGGAGAGAAGGAGAGAATCAGGAGAAGCATAATTTCTTGCAGAGTTTTATTGCTGACAGCATGCTTCTATGGTCAGCAATACATCTACCTGCAATATCAAATGCAGTGCCGTGGTCAGGTGATGTTCTAATAAACGGAAGGCCTATGGTCATGTTCACCCCTGAATGAAAAAAGAGAAGTTTAAAGGGTATCATACCCTGGTCATGATACATGGCCACATAGGCATCAAATCCCTTCTCCATAAAAAAGGTATCAGGTGGTACAGGCCCCTCAACAGCAATTCCCTCCTTTCTCAGTTTCTCAATTGCTGGCAATATCTTCTCCTTCTCTTCATTACCAATTAAACCATCTTCCCCTGCATGAGGATTAACCCCAAGCAGGAGTATTCTTGGGTTTTCTATTTTGAATATCTCTTTCAGTGTTTTATTTAATAGACTGACTTTTCTGATAATAAGTTCCTCAGTGATTGATTGTGGCACAAGAGAAAGGGGAATGTGGGTTGTGAGAAGAAGCATCCTGAAATCATCTGAAACCATCAACATTCCATAATCCTGAGCATTTGTTTTCTCCGCAAGTATCTCTGTCTGTCCAGGATAGTTATATCCTGCAAGGTGGAGGGACTCTTTGGAAAGGGGAGCAGTAACAATGCCTTTAACCTTACCTTCAATTGCAAGGTCTATTGCCCTGATGAGTGATTCGTAGGCAATTCTGCCATTATGGGCACTCACCTTACCCCATGTATATTCACCATCTATGTGAATAATATCCACATCAGGAAGGGGTATTGAGCATATTTTTGAAGTATCTTTGAGAGAATGAATACTGCCGATAAGCACAAAATCACCTTTTACTTGATTCAGTGCCTTCAAAACAATCTCTGGACCAATCCCTCCTGGGTCACCCAGCGTGATTGCAACCATTCACCTTCTCCACGTATCTTTCCCTGTCGGATTTTTTTACATTTCCATGGGGTATTTCTTTAATTAGATAGCATTCACCCTTTATTCCTATAATGTCGCCAGCCTTCACCTCTTTGCCAGACTTTGTTGCCTTACCATTGAGTGTAATAAGACCACCCTTGATTAAATTCTGGGCAACAGTGCGTCTTTTTACGAGCCCTGTTTTTTTAAGGAAAAGGTCAAGCCTCATTTGAGGTAAACAAAGAATACCTTTTCTGATGCCTCCTCTACAAGTTTCCTGTATTCCTCATCAACCCTTCTTGAAAAGAGAAGATTATAAATTTTATCCTGTACCTCTTTTAGTGGAGGAATTCCACCCTGTTTCTTCTCTGTTATCTTGATAACATTCATTGTATTGCCTTCCAGAATAGGTTTTGAAAGTTCTCCAACCTTCAGGGTATCAACAAGGGATTTCAAGGCACTGTTCATCAGTGTTACAGGTATTGGTCCAACCTTCTCAATGGGAAGGGTGGTATCACCATTGAGCCATCTTTCCCGTAGTTTCTCTGCCTCCCTGTAACCTTCCTTTACAGTCCTGTCATCCATCTTAAAACCCAGAAAGATATGTGAGAGATTCACACTCATTGGGGTTCTGCTATTCACCCTGATGATGTGAATGCCCAGAGGCGAAGTAAATATACCAACCTCCCCTGTTTCAAGTGTATCAATCCCACTGAAATAAGGTGGTATTCCCGTGATGGGTATATCACCAAGTTTACCTCCAGCATACCTTGTAGCAGGGTCTTCTGAATACTTCTCCACAAGTGTCTCAAATGGTGTTCCTTTCTCCATCTCTTTAAGAATCTTCTCCGCCTTTTCTATAAGTCTTTCCTTCTCTTTTTTACCAATCTCAATGGTCAACTTCTCCAGAGACACACTTGGAGGAAGCATAAGTGAATCTCTATATGTGTTGTAAAAATCCTCTATGTCCCTCCTTGTTATATTTATATGAGGTATCACCTTTTTCTGAAGGAGTTTCTGTATATACAACTGGTATCTCACTTCTTCAAGGTATATACCCTTGAGACCTTCCTTCACCAGATTCTGGAGTTGAGGGTTCTCTCCAAGTGCCTTCTGGAAGGCATCCTGAACTTCAGCCTGTGTAACAACAATACTCTCCTCCCTTGCAATCCTGTAAAGAACCCTCTCCTCCACAAGTTTTCTGGTTATCTCACTCGTTGTTGCACCTGGATAGAGTGGGGCAACCTCCTTTACATATGAAAGTGGGATTGCCTGGTTTTCAACCGCTGCAACAAGTTTATCAAAGGTGATTGAAAACAGGATGAATATCAACCATTACCTCCTGCTTCCTCCACATTGAACTTCTCTTTCAAGCCATTTATTATGCTGTCAAAGGCAGCCTGTTGTTTCTGGTACCTGAGAAGGCTCTCAATGTCTGATTTCACTTCATCAAATGACCTTGGCTTTCTCAACCTTCTCTTGCCAACAAGTTTCACCACATCATAACCCATTGCATAGGGTGATTGAACAGGACCACCAATATCCCCTATCTTTTTAAGGTTGAATATAGTGTCTTCAAATTCAGGAAACTTCAGGAAGTCGCCCCTTGTGAACCATCCCATAACACCACCACTATTTACGGTTGTAGAGTCAATTGAGTATTCCTTTACAAGTCTACTGAACGACTCCCCTGCCTTCAGCCTCTTTATGACCTCCCTTGCCACATCTTCATTCGGAACCGTAATGTGTGCAATCCTTCTTTCTGTGCTGTAATCACTTTTATGAGCATCATAGTAATTCTTTACCTCTTCAGGGGATACATCTGTTGAAACATTCTGCATTAGTTGCTGGAAGATTGTGTTTACAAGCAATTGTTTCTTCAAGTATTCAAGTCTCTTCCTGAAGAGTGTATCCCTGTCAAGCCCCTTTGAAAGTGCCTCTTTATAAAGAAGTTCATTCTTCAACCACATGTCAAGATAGGCCTTTTTTATCTCTGGCTTGAGGGCATTGAACTGAACTGGTGGTATCTCCATTTCCTTGAGAATTTCGTTCAGAGTATACCCTTTACCATCAATAACATACACAACATCACCCTCTGTTTTTTTCTTACACCCTGCGAGAAAGGCAGTCAACAATAAACCAACGATAAGAAGTTTTTTCATACATCCTCCTTTAAGATTTTGATTTTTACTTTTTTCTTCATCTCCTCAGAAATTTCCTTCAATCTCTTCTCAAGAAGATATTCCTCATATTCCCTTTCAACCCGCCTCTTAATTTTTCCAAGCGGCATAGGTCTTGCTTCCTGTATTCCATTAACATAAACGATTGCCCAGCTCTTACCATCCGGAGAAAAAACATCAGACACCTGACCGTTTTTCAGTTTGAAGGCAACCTTGGCAAATTCAGGGAATCTATTCTTTGTAATCCAGCCAAGTTCACCCCCTTTATTCCTGGTCAAGTGTATGGAGTACTTTTTTGCCATCTCTGAAAAATCAGCGCCCCTTAATATTCTCCTCCTTACATTGCTCAGTTTCTCCTTATCACTATTCACAATAACATAGACCCTTCTTCTCTCCGGCTCTGTGTAGTCTTCTATATGTTCGTAGTAGAAGTCAATCAATGAATCCTCAGGGATTTTTTGGGACTTAATTTCCACGGTTTTAATATATCCTCGCACCAGACCAATCCTATCCCTCATCATTCTGGAATAAACAGAAGGAACCCTGTTGTAACCCTTATTCCGTGCTAAAATAGTAAACCCATCCAGCACCAATTCCCACTCTATATAGCGTTTCATGTCATTGATTCTTGATAGATTCAATGGCTTATCAACCAGTCCTGTTCTGCGTTGAAGTTCCTTAACAGTAAATTTACCCAGTGTTGATGTTGCCAGAACAATGTCCCAGAGAGAATCAGGAAAAACATAAGCCCCCATGTGTCTACCCCTGGGCATCACCTTCATGATTTTTTTCATGTTATCTTCATTAAATTTTATATTAAGAAGGTACTTCATATAATTCCAGTATTTGGAGTTGTTTTTGGCCTTTTTCTGTCTCAGAATCAGATTCTTTATCCTTGTTTTCTCCTGTTGAAAATCACCTATCTCATTATCTTTTATTTTTGTAACCTTTATGATGTACCATGCGCCTTTAAAACGGAATGGTAAAGAGACCTCACCCTCATCCATTTTAAACGCCATTCTGGTAATCCTGTCAGGGGTATAACTCCACTTAACCTCCCCATAAAACCCTCCCTTTTTCCTCAACCTAACATTTGAACTATACCTGTTCAGTATATCTGCCCATTTGGCTCCAGACATAATCTCCCTGTATGCCTTCAATGCATCTTTAAAAGACTTACAGTCAACCGCATAGACACTGACAGACTTGTCAAAATGTCTATATACAGAGAATATCTCGCCCTCATTCGCACTTGCATTATCAACCACAAGTCTATTGTATGTATAGTAAACCAGAAGATTCCTTTCCTTTGTCCAGATCTTATCACTCAACGAATCAAGATACCCCTTCTCAATACCATAAAGATACATAAGAACCTCGTTGACCAGTTCATCAACCGTCTCCTTTGGCCTCAACATCTGCTTTGTTAACTTTATACCATCAACATAGCCTATAACCTGAGCATTCAGAAGAATAGAGAATATAAAAACAAATATGGGAGCAAACCTCCTCATACAAACCTCCTTTTTTTTGTTGTATCATAACAACTTTTCTTTATTTTTCAATACCTCTGGGTAAAAACCCATCTCCTATCAAGCAGATACTTGGTAGTATAACCTATAATCAGGCCTATGAGTCCACCAAGTATCTCTCTGTTCTCAAAAGAGAAGACGAACCTGAACAGTGTTTCTGTTCCCCAGAAAATCATTGTGGTGAAAACAGCAAAGCCTGTATACAGAATAAACTGACCAGCGGTTCTCTGTAATGAACAAAATTTTTCCCCAAAGATGTAGAACTTGTCCACTATAAACTTAAAAACAAAACCAGTGATTGTTCCTGAAACCAGCTGTATCCAGTAAATAAGGTCATAGCCATGACATTTTACTTCACCTGCAAAATTAACAAGGGATTTTTTTACAAGCATCTGGGTGAGAAGATTTATGCATATTGCAACACCTGCAAAGAACATATAGAATAGATATTGCTTTATCTTTATACGCCTTTCCATAGATAAATAATAACGATGTTCAGGATAAAGAGAATAACATCTGTAAGAATATAGGGGTCATTTATGAGAATCTTTTCAGGCTCTCCACCCCCACCTGTTGCATACACAAGATAAAGATACCTCAAAATTCCATAAATCACAAATATCATGGAAACCCAGTACTCTGGATGTTCTGTTATTATATAAAGGGCAAACATCACTATGGTTGATGTGGAGAATATTGTATTGAAGACATCCAGTAGTTTAGGGGTGTAGAGGTTGACCACCTTCCTTCTTCTTTCCTCCTCAATGTAAAGTAATTCATGCCTCCTCTTTGATGTTGCAAGGAAAAGGGAGAGGAAAAGCGTTGTGAGGATGAACCATTTAGAAAGAGGGACATCTATAATCTCAACCCCTGCAACTGCCCTGAGGATAAAACCAAAGGCAATAACGAATATATCCAGGATAACCACATGCTTGAGCCAGAAAGTGTATAAAATGTTTATCACAAGATAAATTATCACAATCCAGAAAAAACCCCTGTCTATGAGAAAACTGGTAACAAACACAGCCAGTATCAACAGTATAGCAAAAATAAGGGCCTGTGTTACCCCTACTCTACCGGAAGCAATTGGCCTATCCTTCTTTGTAGGGTGCAATCTATCCACTTCTCTATCAGCAATATCATTAATGATATAAACAGCGCCAGAGATACCACAGAAAAGTATAAATCCTATGAGCACCCTGAGGAGACTATCAAGGTGGAAGGAAAAAGAGAAAAGGGCACCTGCAAAAAGAAGTAGATTTTTTGTCCATTGTTTGGGCCGTAAAAGTCTCACATATTCCATAGAGGAGAGTTTACCCCTGAAAAAAAGAATGTCAAGGGATGCCTGGCTTGACATCTGGATTCTGAATAATATATTTATCATGGAACCCATTGGTCTGTAGCAATTTAAGGAGGTTGGTATGGATGCATTAATCCTTGCAGCAGGTGATGGAACAAGGATGGGTTCTTCCAGACCCAAAATCCTCCTGACAATCAATGGAATAACACTCCTTGAACACCATATCAACGCACTTAATGCATTGGGAATTAAGAATATATACATTGTTACCGGTTATAAACACCAGGATATTGAGAGGTTCATAAAAGAAAAGGGATACAGGAATGTTTTCACAGTATACAATCCTGATTGGAAGAAGGGAAATGCCTATTCCGTTATCGCTGGTGAAAAATTTCTGAAAAGGCCGTTCCTCCTTGTTATGGGTGACCATTACTACCAGTTGTCCCCTCTCAGACCACTTGTTAGGATCAGGGCTGATTTCATGATGGTGGTGGATTCAAATCCAAGGTATGTGGATGTTGATGAAGCCACAAAGGTGAGGTTTGAAAAAGGGAGGGTGGTGGAGATTGGGAAGGGATTAAAGGAATTTGATGCTGTTGATACAGGTATCTTCCTCCTTTCACCCTCAATTTTTCCATTCATAAAAAATTCAATTAAAGATGGTGCTGAGACCTGGAACGATGTAAAGAGATTGTGGATAGCGAAAAACCCCCTGCCTGTCTATGATATAAATGGTGCACTCTGGTATGATGTGGATACACCGGAGGATTTTGAAAACCTGAAGAGGATTATAAAAGAAAGAGAAATAATAAAGGCAAGGGATGGAATAATATCAAAAACCCTGAACAGAAGGATATCCTCCTGGCTCTCTCAACACCTTGTAAAAACCCGAATTACACCAAATCAGATTACACTTATTTCATTTGTAATAGCCCTTGCTTCAGCGGTTTTCTTTGGTCTTGGAAGAAGATGGAGTTCGATTATGGGTGGCCTCCTCATACAGATTTCTTCCATTGTAGATGGATGTGATGGAGAGATAGCCAGGTTAAAGGGACTATCATCAGCATATGGGGCTTGGCTTGATTCTGTGCTTGACAGATGGGCTGATGCTGCAGTGATTACAGGGATGGCATGGGGAACATACCATCAGTTTGGCTGGATTATCTGGCCACTTGCAATGATTGCCCTTGCTGGCTCACTCAGTGTGAGTTATACAGAAACAAGGTATGAAGCCCTTTTCAGAAAACCATTGAACAGGTCAAAAGAGATACCTGCAAAAAGGGATGTGAGGCTTTTTCTCTTTATGCTTGGTGGTATCTTCAACCTCATTCCCCATGCCTTTCTAATAGTATCCACCCTCTCCTTTGCAGAGGTTTTGAGACGATTGTTGTTATCCACTGCCGAGGAGTAAAATTCCTTTATATTGTACAGGTTTCACACCCACCGGAGTATTCCGAATCAACATTGAGAAACCCATTCCCCAGATTCAGATTCACTGATGGTGGAGTGGTCTCTGTCCTGTTCCTTGAATCCCCTATATATATCACCTGCTCTGACTTACTCCCATCCCTGTAAACAGTAATGCCCTTCACACCAAGTTTATATCCCAGCATGTAAATCATCTCAACATCTCTGGGTGTGGCATGGTAAGGAAGATTTACTGTTTTTGACACTGCATTATCAACATACTTCTGGAATGCAGCCTGCATCCTCACATGCCATTCAGGATGTATATCATGGGCTGTGACAAAGAGCCTCTTCACCTTCTCTGGTATACCCCTCACATGCTGAACACTACCTGTTCTTGCCACCTCCCTCATCAGTTCCTCTGAATAAAATCCCTGCTCCTTTGCAATCCTCTCAAAGTATGGATTTACTTCAAGGAGTTCAGTTCCCTCCATAACATTCCTGATGTAAACCACGGCAAATAATGGCTCAATACCACTTGAACATCCACCAATGATACTTATTGTTCCGGTTGGAGCTATTGTTGTGAGGGTTGCGTTCCTGATTGGTGGTTCTCCTCTCTGGTCAAATACAGAGCCCTTGAAATTTGGGAATGCTCCACGTTCCTCAGCAAGTTGTCTTGACTTCTCCTTTGCAGTTTTTGAGATAAAACTCATAATCTCTTCAGCCTTCTGGAGTGCCTCATCACTATTGTAAGGTATTCCCAGTTGTATAAGCATATCAGCAAATCCCATAACCCCAAGCCCAATCTTTCTATTTCCCCGCACCATTCTGTCAATCTGTTCAAGTGGATATCTGGACATATCAATCACATTATCAAGGAAGTGAACCGCAGTGTAAACAACCTCCTTCAGGTGTTCATAATCTATCTTACCATCCTTAACAAACTTTGAAAGGTTTATTGAACCAAGGTTGCAAGCCTCATATGGTAGTAGCGGTTGCTCACCACAGGGGTTGGTGGATTCAATATGCCCGATGTGTGGGGTTGGATTGTCCCTGTCAAGTCTATCCACAAATATTATTCCAGGGTCACCTGATTTCCAGGCATTATAAACAAGCAGGTCAAAGATAACCCTTGCCTTCACCCTCCTGACAGGTTTACCATCCCTGGGATTTATCAGATCTATCTCTTCGTCGTTCTCAACCGCCTTCATAAATTCTTCAGTGATTGCTACCGATATATTGAAGTTACTCAGTATGCCTTCTGTGCTCTTTGCCGTGATAAAGTCAAAAATATCAGGGTGGTCATACCTGAGAATACCCATGTTTGCTCCTCTTCTCTTACCACCCTGCTTTATAATATCAGTGGCAACATCAAACACCCTCATAAAAGAGAGTGGTCCAGAGGCAATCCCGCCTGTGCTTTTAACCACATCGTTCTTAGGCCTTAAATGGGTAAAGGAAAATCCAGTACCTCCACCGGTTTTATGTATAAGTGCAGTGTATTTCACTGCATCAAATATTTCCTCTATTGAGTCACCAACAGGGAGAACAAAGCATGCTGCAAGTTGCTGGAGTTCAGTCCCTGCATTCATAAGGGTAGGAGAGTTGGGCAAAAATTTTAAAGAGGTCATGAGTTCAAAAAACTTAATATGCGCCTCTTCAGGGTCTTTCCCGTAATTCTTCTCTGCCTCTGCAATGTTCCTTGCAACCCTTTCAAACATCTCAAGGGGAGTTTCAACGGGTCTGCCATACTCATCCTTCCTTAAATACCTCCTCTCAAGCACCTTTAAAGCATTTAAAGAAAGTTTTAACTCGTCCTTCACCCCTGTAAGAACCTCTTTTGCCTTCCTTATCTCTGCCCTTTCCTTTCTGTAAAGGATATAAGCCCTCGCTGTTTCAACAAGGTCTGAATCAATCAGAACCTTCTCAACAAGGTCCTGAATTCCTTCAACATCAGGCATCTCCTGTCCATACTTCTTTATGATTTCTTCCTCAACCTTTAATGCAAGTTCATCAGCCTTTTCCTTTGTGCCTTCACCTGTGGACTGGAGTGCCTTAAAGATTGCAACAGCAATCTTCTCCCTGTCGTAGGAAACAACCCTTCCATCCCTTTTTCTTACACTTTTTATCACGCCCAACTCTGACCTCCTTTCTACTATATATTGTGTTTTGTGGAATGAGTATATACAATATATAGTATTTGTCAAGACTTCTGGGTGTTTTTTTGTGCGATGATGGATACGGCCAGGGTCTCTTTATTCATCTTGACTTTACACACAGGTGGTTTATCTTAGATTTATGCTCATAATCCTTGCCTTCACCTTCCCCCTGTATGCTGAGGGGGAGATATACTATGGATTGTTTTCAGGTGGAGATACCCTTTACAACTCTGATGTCTTTCTCTCCACATCTGTTTTTCTGTTTGAAAGGGGGGCGGAGTTCTATGTTAAGTACTCCACCCTTCTTGAGATGGCAGAACAACAGGGAAAGGTTATCCTTGACCCCATGTATGCTACATATAGCATTGTGTTCGGGATAAGGTTCTTCTGGCACCAGTACTTCAATGTCTATATTGACCACTATTGCAGACATCTCATTGACAGGAACCTGAATGAAGGAAAGGTGGTCTTCAATGGGGAGTTTTATCAGGTCTCCAATGTAAAAACCCTGTATCTTGAGTTCTCAAGGCCATTTTACAGGTTCACCTATGGGTTTTATCCTCAGGGTATATTTGTGGACTGGCTAAATTCAAGACCATTTTATAGACACAGGTTCAATCTTGTGGCAGGGATACCTTTTAAGAAACACTTCCATGCTGGCTTTGACTTTGAGTTCACCATGAGCAATGATAAACCAGCCATAACTTACATGAAGGTTATTCCCTGGATGAAGGTATTTGCTTTAAGAAAGAACAGGGTAATCTATGCATTTGTTAAATATAACCTTGTGAACACAGGTCCTATCCGCTCACCAGAAGGACTCTTTTTCTTTGGAGCAGGATTCAGGTTCTGATGGGTATCAAGGAGAATGTAGAGAGGATTAAATCACTGCTGCCTGAAGGTGTCATCCTTGTTGCAGCCTCCAAATCAAGGACACCAGAGGAAATACTTGAGGCACATCAGGCAGGTATTGATATATTCGGTGAAAACTATGTACAGGAACTTCTTACCAAGTATGAAAAGATTGGTAACAGGGTTGAATGGCACTTTATCGGCCACCTCCAGAGGAACAAGGTGAAGAAGATTGTTGGTGTGGTGGAAATGATACAGACACTGGATAATCTTAAACTTGCAGAGGAACTTGAGAAGAGGTTCTCAAGAGTGGACAAAATAATAGAGGTGCTCATTGAGGTGAATATTGCAAGAGAACCACAGAAGGCAGGGGTCCTTCCAGAGGATGTTATTCCTTTTGTTAAAGAGGTATCAGAACGTTTCAGTTATATCAAGATAAAAGGACTTATGACAATGGGTCCCTTTGTAGATAATCCAGAAAAGCTCAGGCCTCTATTCAGGGAGACAAAGAAACTCTTTGACAGAATAAGGGATATGGGTATAAAGAATGCAGACATGGAAATACTCTCCATGGGGATGTCAGACTCTTTCCTAATTGCAGTGGAGGAAGGTGCAAACATGGTGCGTATAGGCACTGCTATATTTGGGAAAAGGCCATACTGACTCCTTCAGCTTTCCTTGACTTCAATCACATAGCCTATATAATGAAGTTATGAGAAAGGTCTTTGTTTTTCTATATCCGATAATTTTTTTATCCCTTCTTCTTCCCCTTCTGGGGAAGTTTACTCCACCCAATCCAATAGTTTTATTCCCTGTTTTTGCCCTTTTGTTCTTCAGGCTTAAACCCCTTCCATTATTGAAATTCACCTATTTAACTCCCACACCATCGCTTGTAATAATGATTTTTATATTGAGCGGAGGATTCTGGGGAGGTGTTATTTCATTGGTTACCATCCTTCTGGCAGACATTATAAGAACCAGAAATATTGAAACTGCGGTTATCAATTCAACTGCATTTGGTAGTGTTGGATTGATAGTGAATTATCTTGTCAGGTTTCATACTGGTGTTACCCTATCAAACTACTTCACAGCCCATTTGATTTATTTTATACTTGTATTGATTGTTTTTTATACACCAGAACTTGTTCAGCGTAGTATGAGGCCTGGTGAATTTATTTATCTCCTTGGTTATGAATTACTATATATATCTGTCTCTTCAATTATACTTTATATGTTCTACAGGTCATACCACCTTGGCTTAATTCCATTTTTGGTTTATCTAATCTCCCTTGTGCCAATCATTGCAGGACTTGCCTATATATTCAGTATGTCCATTGAGGCAAAACGCCTGAAGATACTCTTTGAGATACAGGAGGAGATGAAGTCCCTTTCTGTGAAGGATACCATCCATCTTGTTCTGAAAAACTCAAAGAGATTTATTGACTGGACAAATGTGAATTTTGCTGCACTTGAGGAAGAACATGTGAGACTGATCTATTCAACCTCACGAGGGTTTGTATCAGATTTTGTGACTCCACTTGGCAAGGGTGTAGTTTCAAGGGCAATAATGGAAAAGAAAACAATTATTGTTGACGATGTTGAAAAAGAACCGGATGTTATTGTTCTGAATAAGGATGTGAAGTCTGAAATGTGTACCCCCATCTATTTTCAGGGTAAACCCATCGGGGTTCTGGACTTTGAACACAGAATCCCAAATGCCTTTACAAAGTATGATGCAAGGATGGCAGAGTTCTTTGCAAGGCAACTTTCAAACAGTTTAAAGATATATCTTGACCTTGCACCAATTGTTGATTCAATTGACCGTCTCAACACAGGTTCAAAGGAGATAAGGGGAAGGGTGGATACAGCCCTCAATATTGCCTCCAATAATGTAGAAGAGGCAAAATCAATATCAGAAAATATGAAGAGAATACTCGGTGAATTGAATAGTGTTGGAGAGGAAATTGAAAGGCTATACTCAATTCTTAGTGAAATATCGGATGAGACAGATACCTTGTCCCGGAAAATAGATAGGCTCCATTCTGGAACTACTGAGAAAGCACAGGGCATTGACCAGCAGAGAGAAATTTTAACCCAGATTAGAGACTTCTTTGATAATCTAAAGGATATTACCACAACCTTAAAGAAAAAATCCCAGTTCTTCAGTGAAATCATTGTCTCAATCAACGAACTCGCCGATGATACAGGTCTACTTGCCCTGAACGCAAGCATTGAGGCACAGAGGGTTGGAGAAAAGGGCAAGGGGTTCAGTGTTATTGCCCAGGAGATAAACAGCCTATCAGAGAATGT
>QNDZ01000010.1 GCA_003646055.1 bacterium | reverse complement strand
GTTTTTATTCTTCAGGCAAGACCAATAACCACCATAAAGGATAGTTTCACCTGGGATAATTCAAATATAATTGAAAGCTTTTCGGGTCCAACAACTCCTCTTACCTTCTCCTTTGCAAATGAAGTTTACTCCATTGTTTACAAACTCGTTATGAAAAATCTCGGGGTGAGTCAGAAGATTCTTAATGAACATGGTATGGTGTTCAGGAATATGATAGGTTTTTTGAGTAACAGGGTCTATTATTCCCTTGATAGCTGGTACACTACCCTTGCTTTTCTTCCGGCCTACCAGGCAAACAGGGAATTTATGGAAGGCATGATGGGAGTGAAAAGTTCCTACGACATCAGGGAAAAGCCTGGATTTGGAGGAATTAGAGGAATCTACGAGATAGTAAAAGTTGGCATAAGGATATTATTCTCCTTTGTTCTCCACAGCAGGAATATGGAAAAGTTTAACAGAAGATACCACAGTGCAATGGAATTTTTCAGGAAAAACCTGGAAAAGAAACTTTCCTTAAAAGAATATGCAGGGCTTTATGAACAGATGAAGGGTAAACTCCTTTATCACTGGCTTCCTCCCATTAACAACGATATTTTCACAATGATTTTTTACGGACTTTTGAAGAAATATGTTAATTTCCTTTTCCCGGAAAATGGGCTTTCCCTGCACAATCAGCTTCTTTCAGGAGAAGGGGATATGGAGAGTGCACTTGTTGGAATGAAACTCTCTGAGATTGCAGAAAGAATACGAGCATATCCAGAACTGAAAGATTTACTTCTCAAAGGAAATTCAGGGGAGTTTTTTTATAGAATAAAAGAGAATAAAGAGATAAACGAACTCTTTGACGAATTTCTCTCCCATTATGGAAACCGTTCTGTGAATGAATTAAAATTAGAGATTCCCAACATAAGGGAAAAGCCTGAGAAATTGTTTTCAATACTGAAGAAGATGGTTGAAAAGGAAAATATTTCAACTATCTATACCAGGGGCAGGGATAAACGGAAACTGGCCGAAAAACAGGTATTGAAAATGATATACTCCAGGCCCTTCCCATTCAATCTATTCCACCTTCTACTCTTTAAGTTTCTTCTTTCCCATACGCGGAGATTTATAAAATACAGAGAGAACCAGAGACTATTCAGGAGCAATATATTCGGAGCCGTTAGGGAACTTTTCCTCAATATTGCAAAAGAATTTGTTAAGCAAGGGGTAATTGATAGAGAAGATGACATATTCTTTCTCTCCCATCAGGAAATCTTTTCATATATATTCGGAACATCTGTTACACAGGATTTAAAATCCCTTGTTAGACTCAGAAAAAGAGAGTTCAGAAAAAATCAATACAGAGAACTACCTGAAAGGTTTACAACGGTTGTTCCTCCCTATATCCATCTGCCATCGGGGAAGGAGGAGGAATTCCCAGGAGAGCTTAAAGGTCTTGGATGTTCACCAGGTGTGGTAAAAGGAAGGGTTCAGATTATTAAAGACCCATATTCTCAGGAGATAAAAGGTGATATCATGGTAGCACCACAGACAGACCCGGGTTGGCTTCCCATCTTTCCTTTGTTCAAAGGAATCATAGTTGAACGTGGAAGTCTCCTATCCCATTCTGCAATTGTTGCAAGGGAGATTGGAATCCCAGCCGTTGTGGGTGTGAGGGGGGTGACCAGAATTTTGAAGGATGGAGATATGGTGGAGATGGATGGGTCAAAAGGTGTGATCAGGAAACTGGGAGAAAAAAATGGATAGTGTTGAACTTGTAGAAGAGATTCCACAGAAAGGATTCTGGTCTGAGAAAGAGAAGGAACTCTTTGAGGTTTACGGAAACAGAGGCTACAAAATTTCTTTTGTCCTTGGTGAAACCGGCTGTTTTACGATCTATTCAAAAAAATTGAACAAAGAGACCATTGGCGGAATGGGATTTCTACATGCGCCAGAGGAAAAAGAGGAATTCTTTGCTATGCTTGAGTTTATGGAGGACTGGTTTTCACACCAGGGCGTTAAGAGATATTTTGCACCCATGGACTTTAACACATGGCATACTTACAGAATTCCATCGTCCAATCCAGAGAATCCACTTTTCCCTGGAGAGATGGACTATCCTTTCCATATAAACGAATGGTTGAAGGAATGGGGAATGAAGGTGGTAAAAAAATACTATTCCTATGTTGTGGATGAGTTTGAGGGTGTTCTCAGGTATCTGAAACCGGGGATGAAGCGTGGGAAAAAAGAGGGATTAAGAATAGAAGAGGGCAAGAAGGATATTAAGACAATGGAGATTGTATATAAAATTTCCTGTGAGGCATTTAAAAAGGCATTTCTCTTTGAAAAAATTCCATTTCAGGAGTTTATAGCTATGCATTCGGAGGAGAAAAACAATAGTTTACTTTTTATAGCCTGGCTGGATAATCAGCCTGCAGGTTTCATATTTGGATATCCCTGGGGTAATACCCTTATTGAAAAAACAGTGGCTGTTCTGCCAGAATACAGGAACAGATTCACAGGTACACTGCTTATATACCAGATGTATCTTGCAGGATTGGAGATGGGTTGTAAAAGATTTATACATGCCTTCATGAGAGAATCCATATCAACCCATATATTTTCCAGAAGGTTTGGCAGGATTTACAGGGTGTATTCACTCTATGAAAAGGAACTCAAGTAATCCTGTTTCATACCTTTTTACTGAGAATCTCAACGAAGGGAAAATAGCCCTTTATCAACCTGTGCCTTATGGTTTTAAGAGCATCACTTACGGGGGTTTGCGGGATAGCGTTTATGAAATGGCTGGTGTTCTCAAAGAAAAGGGTGTTGGTCCTGGAGATGAAGTTCTAATAATGCTACCTTTTTCTATAGATATGTATGTAGCTGTTATAAGTGTGCTGGCAAGGGGTGCGTGTGCAGTTTTCGTTGAACCTTGGATGAAGAGAGAGATTTTCAGGAGGGTGTGCAAAAGTATAAAGGGAAGGTTTGCAATCACATCTCCAGCAGGAAAGGTCTTTCTCAGAATGATGGGCTTAAAAAAGGAGTTTATTAGAAGGGGGAAAGGATGTGGAGGAGATGTTCTTCTCGGTATTGAAAATAATTTCCCTGCGGTGATTACATTTACCACAGGAAGTAGCGGAATACCAACCAAGGTAACCAGGACATATGGAGAACTTTTCAGGCAGGTAGATAGACTATCAAGACACATAGAGGATGGTGATTTTGTTGATTTTGTAATGTTTCCCAACCTTGTTTTGCTAAACCTCTACTATATGCGTTCAACCCTTCTTCCACCCAGAAAACTCAAAAAGAATTTTTTAAAAGAAGAAATGGAAAGACTGAGCCTTGATAGGTTGTTTATTTCATCAAGTGCTTTGCCTTTTGCCGTTGACAAAGAAATTGGGAAAAGGCTCCATAGGATTTATACAGGGGGAAGTACAATACCCACAGTTTTTCTTGAATCTACTGGAATTATAAACAAAACTGTTATTTTTTACGGATGCACTCAGATTGAACCAATATCTGTTGTAAGTGGCCAGGAATACGTGGAATGGAAAGGGGATGGTTATTACGCTGGAAAGATAGAGTCCGACCTTGAACACAGGATTTCTTTCATTGAGAAGGATGGAGGGATATTATATGTCAGATTTCCTGGTGAAAACTGGGTTAATACTGGGGACGTGGTTCGTATCAGGAAAGGAGAGATTGAACTCCTTGGAAGGAAGATGGATTTATCTATTTTGAATCAGAGGATTATTTATCCCTATGTATTTCAAAGGATGTTTGAGGATACTGGAAGGGCTATTTTCCCTCTTGCTAAGGAAAATTGTCTTTACATAGTGGTTGAAGGCAGGCGAGACCTAAAACTTGAAAAAGTTATAAAAACAAAGTCTATTGAAAAAACAGGAATAAACCCTGGAGTGGTATTTATGAAAAAGATTCCAAAGGATCCAAGACACGGGGCAAAGGTCGATTCCCGAAAGTTGAAAAAGATAGTGAAAAATTATTTATGAATCCTTTTCAAACGTTGTAATGAGGGAAGAAGAAGAGAATCTCCAAAATATGCAATAAGAACACCGGTTGAAGCAAGGAACCCAAACTGGTTTACGGTATTTAATGGAGCGAGGAGTAGAAAGAGGAAACCTGTACAAAGGATAAAGGATGTTATTCCCATTGGATGTCTGATCACTTCTATCTCACCTTGCTTTGAGGCATAGATAAAATGTATTGTATCATCAACAGCGATTCCTATGAGAATTGGAACGACAATAATAGTCCCGATATCAAGATAGATTTTGAAAAACCCCATAATTCCAAGAACACCCACAATGGGTAATAGATTTGGTGGAATACTGGAGAGACCCTTTTCCCAGCCTGCAATAAAGAGGATCATCATTGTTACTATCAGTATAGATACAGGAAAGGTTACCATCTGGCTTCTATTGATGTAATCAATCAATTTGACATATAGAGGAAGATAACCAGTTTCTTTTACTGATATGCCCTCAACCTCTTCCATCATCTCCTTTATACTATCCATTAGGCTCTTAATTTTTTTGGCGCTTACCACGGGAACCATCACCGTAAACCTTATCCATTTACCGTCCTGAGAAATGTAATTTTGTTCTGGAAGTAGAATGTTGAAACCGGGGATGCTCAATAAATTAAGGTTAAAGTCCGTTAGTGAAAGGCACCTGAATCCTCTTTCACTCAGGACATTCTCAATAGTAACTATCTTTTCAAAGTCACCATGGGGATTTATTAGAAACTCCATTGGAAGATAGTAACCTATGTTTTTTTCTATCCATTCTGAGTCCTGTCTTATCACATCATTTTTTCTGAACATTCCAAGGGTGAAGGTATCTATTTTCAGGTTCAGCATGCCACCTGCGAATAAAACAAAGACAACGACAGAAATGCCAATGATAACATTTCCCTTTTTTCTGACAAATTCTTCTTCCCACCTGTGAAACCTGTGCAGAAGGATTGGACGGGCTGGCTTCAGGTTTTTAAAGAAGGCCAGAAATAAGAGCATGGTCACCAGAAATTCGGCCATAACTCCAATTCCACCGAATATGCCAAGTTGCCTGACACAGGGGATTTTTGAGCCAGCAAGGGAAAGGAATCCCGCAAAGGTTGTGAGGGATGTAAGAAAACAGGGGAATAATATCCTTTTTATATCGGTTTTTTTACTAATTCTGGTGATGTAGGCAATATAAACCATATCAGAAAGCCCATAGATAAGCACAAGCACAGGGAGAATGGAGGTTATCATATTTATCGGAACACCACTGATACCAAAAGATGCAATAAGAATTATTGTTGTTATTATTGTAGTGCATGATGTAAGAATGGATATTTTTACATCTCTGAACACAAGGCCGGATAATATAAACATATAGACAAACACAAGGATAAAAAAATAACCCACATTCTCACGGGTAAGCCAGTTTAATCTTTCGTAAATTGCGGTTGTGCCAGCAATGTGATACCTGTATGGATATTTGTCAAGCACATGCTTTACCTGATTCACAATATCGTGTCTTTTCTCTTCTATATCCAGTCCTTTTTTAATTGGCAGAACAATTAAAACACACATGGAATCCTTTGATAAAAATCTCCTTCTTCCCTTTTCATTGAGAAATGGAGAAAATGGCCCCAGAGGTACATCAATACCCTGTATGGATTTAAGTTCTTTTGCCATTACTTTGAGTTTTTCAATGTTTGTTTGAAGAGTAAATGGGGTGGCTGATTCAAGACCAATCACCAGTTGTTCATCGTTCCCGAATTTCTCAAGGAATTTTCTGTATTCAAGAAGAGTCGGTTCGTTTTCAGGAAACCAGATGCTGAGGCTGTTAGTTATTTTTGCCTTTGTTGAATAAAAAAGTGACAGGGTAACGAGCAAAATGAGAAGAATAATGAACAACCATTTTCTTTCAGAATTCATCCTATCCTCCCCAGAAATTTTTGTATCAGGAATAGCATTGTTATGAAGAGGTTTACGAAATTTCTGAGTGCCCGGTTTTTCATGTAGTCTATCTCTCTGTATATGGTTGAACGAAGGATAGTATAAAAGGCGTCGGCCAATAGATTAAATATGAATAGAACTGCTGAAAGCACAAGAATTCGCTCTCTTCTAAAGATAAAAAGCCAGGGAAGAACTACGATCAAAAAAGAGACCACTGAACCACAATGGATAAAAATCTTTCTCCATCGTCTAAAAAACCTGCTGACAACGTTTCTGTCAAGATACCAGTGCCTCCATAGGAGCGTTAAATGTGTGGAAACAGAAACAAGGAAGACTGTGGAAAGAAAATCTTCAAGGGAAAAGAAATTTGCAGCAAAAACAATGGCTATGGGAATATAGACAAGTTTCAGAACCGCCTTTGTTCTGAATAAGGCCGGATCGTCACCGGGTTTCACCCTGAATACAATATTCATAAAGAGAAAACCAAAGAAAAAGAGCAGAGTTGGAATGTAGTAATTGAGACCACAAAGAGCCCATGCTGCGTAACTTGTAAGTATTATTGTAATAAGTCCGCTTGAACCTATTTTATGCACCCTGTAGGTAAGAATAATAGTAGTGACGATAATAAAAATTAGAATCATTACCTGAAGAAAGACCATTTCAGTGGGTTTGGTTATAAGTTTGTAAAGAATGAAAAATGTTCCAAGAGGAATTATCAGATTATCACTTCCTTCCAGGGAGATGGACTCAAGGCATGTTACAAGAATAGCAACAACCAGACTGATAAGGAGGGAGTTTACCCTGCTTACGTTTGTGAATAGTAGTATAGGTATATGAACAATAAGAAAAGTTGCGAAGAAGAAGGTTACAGAGCCTTCAAGGCTCTTGAGATCTGTCTGCACCCTGTATTTTACATGACCGTACGACTTCCCTATAAGGGCAGCAAGTGGGTCAGAGATAGCGAGAACAGCCATAGAGACCGCATAAAGGACAAAGTTGTTGTGCGAAAGGACATAAACAATGAAGATTGAAATGGGGAAATAGAACTCACCTTTTGTTTTCCTTTCCACGCCACCAATGGAGCTCAAGAGCCCCTTTTTTTCACCTACTATGAGAATTATTAAAAAGGAAACAGCAAGTATAAAGAGGGTTAATGTATATTTAAACACTAGGGGAAACACAATGGAGATTGATGCACTTAGAAAATGGACGCCTTTCCTTGTCCACTCAACCGGAACAGATTTCTTTTTGTGGATAACCTCTGCTATTATAAAAAGAAATATATATCCACAACCGAAACCGAGCGCCTTAATTACCTCAAGTAGAACAGGACTCATAGTTTCTCCTCAATTACAATTCTGGAATAAAAAAATGCTCTGTCCCTCTTCAGGAATTCCCTTGCAATACCAGCATGGGAGACTACGAACTTTTTGTATTCAGGCGGAGATTCTCGTGGTGCAAGCATGTTTCTATAAACAATTCTGGCACCTTTTTTTGCACTTCTTAGAATCTGCCCATATATATTCTTGAAACTGTTATAATCCATATACTCAAAAATATCGGAGAGGTTGAATCCATCGTATCTTAAAATCAGTGCTTTTTCTACGGGCCCCTGGACAATTTTTATCCTGTCAAGCCTATCCTTTATCTTCTGGAAATTTTTTTTTCTCAAATAATAAGGGAGGCAAACTTTGAAATTACCATGGAGTATGAAGTCAACATATGGGTTGTCAGATGCTGGAACATTTATAATTCCTCTATCAACCCGCCATTTAATATTAACTGCAACGGGTTCATTCACATAACGGAAGAATTCGGGGTCTCTACCAAGATGCCCCATAAGGAATTTACTGAAAAATATCCTGAATATTAGTTTCCAAAAGAAGTTGTTCCAATTCCTTTTGAAAAACTCAAGCCTCTCCTTTCTTGTGTTAAGGGCGAATAGTTTTTCAATGGTTTTTCTTCTGTGAACCAGAGGCAAAATGTATCTTCTGAAAATGGCAAAGTATCGCTCAAATTTACCTGCAAAAATAATTCCTTTTTTTATGATACCAGGGTGATTGTCCCAGTAAATCTGTGCCCCTTCCGGCATATCCCTTTTTATGGTGTTGTATATCTCAATCCTTTCATCCGATTCTACTATTCCAAAGAATTTCAGCACATTATCGTGAGAGAGATTTTTGAATGCAGCGATTTTCAGGTAGAATAGAGCAATCTGGGCAGGACTGATATCAACACCAACCACAAGATCAGGGTCTTCTGTAAGGAGGGAAAGAGTATTATCACCCCCTGAAATTATGGATAGATATTTCCCACTCTTTTTAATTGAAAGGGCCTTTAAAAGTATTTCCGTATCTTCCCAGCAATTGGCATATCTGATAATTTCAAACTTCTTTTCCAGCATGTTTTGATTATAAAGGATGTTTGCAACAATGTAAACCCATAATTTATCCCTACATTCCTTTTATATAAATTTCTGCTCTAAAATCTATTTTGTGAAATCATCAGGCTTGTTTAATTTTACTGAGCATATAAGCCCTCCAAATACTAAAAGAAACTCTGAAAATTCACATTTATAATTCCTAATGCGGTCTCATAATTTTTATTTGAATTTTTGTATTCGGTTATTCCCTTGACCCTGAATTTTTTTTCTGTAAAATTTCTATATGCATATAATACTGCTTCTGTTGGCGCTGGATCTTTCAGCATTAAAAGAATATGGGAATACCAACTTCCAGGTGAAGGGATACAACACTTGGACAAGGAATGGTCCTTTCGGCGGTTTTGTGAATAGCCTCACCTATGACGGAAGTAATGTATATGCAGGCCTTCTTCTGAACGGTGTTTACAAAAATGTGTTTGGTGCATGGTCCAATGTATCCCCTGATTTCAGGTTTGAGAATGTGATTGTGGTTTATGCTAAGGGTAAGGATACAATTTTTGCTGGAGTTGAATCTGGTGGTCTATGGGAAACCATGGATGGTGGAGGTAGCTGGTTTAAAAATACTGACATTCCTGATACATTCACTGTGAGTGCAATCTATGCGGTTGATGATACCATAATTTTTCTTGGAACAGACAAACATGGGATTTACAGAAGTACAAATGGGGGTATCAACTGGTTCAGCGCAAGCAATTCCCAGATAGATACGCTCACGGTTACCTCCTTTGCCTATGATTCATCAACCTACACAATCTATGCAGGGACAAATGGAGGTATTTTCAGAAGTTCTATTGGCCCCGTTGCATGGAGCAAGATTAACTCTCCCAATAATGTGAATGCCCTCCTCTTCACCCAGAATATACTTTATGCAGGATGTGATGCTGGACTTTTGTATATGATTACTACACCTCCATGGCAATCAACAAATATTCTTGCACCTGTATCAGGAATCACAAAGGTTCCTGATATTGATTCAATTTTTGTCTCCACCCAGACAGCAGGTGTATGGACTGGATTAATAGGAAATGACAGTCTTTACAAGACGAACAACGGGCTTGTTTATGACTTTACAAACTCTATAATTGCAATAAGTGATACAATTTATGCAGGAACATGTGGTGGTGTTTATATATCCACAGACCTTGGAAACCTCTGGTATGAAAATAATCAGGGGCTTGATGCATGTATTGTCTGGGATATTGAAATCAATCCTGTGAATCGTCATTCCCTTTATGCTGCAACCCTTGGAGGTATATTCATAAGTGATGACAACGGCCTCTCCTGGTCAAGGATGGGGAATCCTCCACCTATTCCTCTATTTTTAACCATTTCAATAAGTCCTGCAGACACAAATATATTTCTTGCAGGCGGATACAATGTTCTATACAGAACTGCCAACCATGGCACCTCATGGTCGGAAAGGTTAATGACCCTTGACTACTTTAATGATGTGAAGTTTAACCCTAACAATCCCGCAACAGCCTTTGCAGTAACCTCTTCTGAGATATACAGGAGCACTGATGGTGGTATCAACTGGACAAATGTCTATTCAGGAATCAATATGACAAAGATTGCTTATCCTGTCACAAATCCCGATACCCTTTTCATAACTGCAAGGGATGGGATTCTGAGAAGTGATGACAACGGAGGAACATTTAACCTTTTGAATTCAGGGCTTCCATCTGGAAATTTCAGGGCTATCGCATGTGATGGTTATTTTGGAAACCTCCTCTGGTCTTCACCTGATTACCCAGCCTTACCATCCATATACATATCCAATGATGCTGGAGGAACCTGGAGTCCTTCCCTTGGCATTGATCTATGGATAAGGGATTTGTACACAATAACAGGATATCCTTTCCTTGTTTATGCCTCTGACTTCAACAACAGGGTTTTTATGCTATCCAATGGTGGTACAGAATGGATAAGCATCCCGCAGACAGAAACAACCAACATCAATTACACCACTATGTTCAATCCAGGTACCCATACCCTCTTCCTTGGTGACCACTCAGGTGTTTTGAGTTATACGGATACCTTGATAGACACCCTAACAGCAAGCCCTTCATTCGGAGTTTTTTCACCTGATGGTGATATGTCCAATGACACCATTGCCATTCACTTAAATGTCTCTGACAGGCAGGGTATATATTACTGGAAGGCATCCATTGTTCAGGGTAGTGATACAATACAGCAGGATGAAGGGTTCGGATATCCTGATTCCATAATGGTATGGGATGGTTTTGACTCCTCTGGTGTCTTAAGGAATAATGGTTTATATGATTTCAGAGTCTTCATAGTTGATGGATTTCTGAACCTTGATTCAGTATCAACATCTATTCAGATGAGCAAGCAACCCATGGTTTCAGGATTAAATACAGCCACCCAGATTCCATCAGGCAGAAAAGTAGCATATGACATTAGTTCGGGCAGAGTGCACATAGTTTACACAACATTCCCCTATGGAGAAATCTTCTACACCTATACAGATGATGGTAATGTATTCTCTGAGCCTGTTGACCTGAGTAATTCAAAAGCGGATACATCAGGTAATCCCCTAATACTTTTAACAGGGAGCGACAACAACATATTTGTGATATGGGAGGAAAAAATATCAGGGTTGACCCGTATATTCGCAAGGAGGAATGCTGGTGGAGTATGGGAATCCCCTGAGCAGATTACTTCAATTGGTAATACAGTCAAGCCCTCAGCAGTTGGTGATGATAATGGTGATGTGATGCTTGTCTGGGAACAGAAGGCAACAGGTGAAATCTACTACTCAATCTACTATGCCAGTACACTCTCATGGAGTTCACCAGCAAATCTTTCCCAGTCCTCTGGAAATTCCTTTGACCCATTTGTAATAAAATATGGAAGTGATAAGATTGTTTTCTACTGCGATGATACTGGAACCCCACAGCCTGCAATAAAAATGAGAAGATATAATGGAACGTGGCAGGCAGAAACAACCATAACAGGCACGGGCAACCTTTCACATCCCTTTGCCATATCAGACGGTCTGGGTTGTATCCACCTTGTTTGGGAGGATACCCGTCTTGGGAACACTGATATTTATTATAAACAGTACAAACCTGGAACTGGGTGGCTCCCTGATACAAACCTCACAAACACAATTGGCATTTCAAAACATCCCACCCTGTCTCTGGATTCCCTTGGTAATCTCTATCTCTTCTGGCAGGAGGATGAGAAGGTTTGCATGAAAATCCATGACCACCAGAATGGCTGGCTGGAAACAGAGGTAATATCAACAACAGGGGATTCTGCATTCTCCCCATCCTCCTCAGAGCAACCATACGTTGTCTGGACAGAGGGAAATTCTTTTCCCTATACAATTAGATTCTATATCGCAACCCATACAGATACTACAGGACCAAGCATCACCATAGAGGCACCTGAAACCACCTATCTAAACACAGAACTGGGGATAAGGTTATTAACCGATGAACCTCTAATTTCAAACCCTGTTGCAAGGCTCATTGATTCCTTCAATGATTCACTTGATTTCACCGTCACAAAGATAGACAACTACACCTATGCAGGCTCACTACTTGTTTCTGGCCTATCAACGGGTATGGGTGAAATCAGGGTCTATGCCTCGGATGTTTCCGGGAACTCAACACTGGAGATAAAGCCAATACTTATAGATTCCCTGGACACAATCCCACCTGTATTAACAATAACTGCACCTGATACAGGCTTCCTTGGTGACACACTACATTTCACAATAGTTTCATCTGAATCACTTGCCGGTGTACCCACATCAGTTCTGTACGATGTGAATGGTGATTCACTTGTATGCTCGGTTGTTCAAACAGGCCACCTCACCTATGGGGGTCATGTGTATCTGAATGGAATATCCCTTGGAATGGCCTATCTTGTTGCCCGTGGTACAGACCTGAGGAACAATACTGGAATAGATTCATCACAGGTGTTTATAACATACACTGACACAATCCCTCCACTGATTGAGGTCAACTATTCTGATACCATTTACATTGGAGATTCAATCTTTGTTTATATATCTTCAGAAGAATTTATCTCTCATTCCCCTGTGGTTTCACTTATCTCAGGGGATGATACACTTTATCTGGATGTTGTACCTACAAGCATGGATACAGAGTACGTTGCCAGTGGACTTGTGAGTGGAATGCCTTCCGGGGATGCCCAACTTTACATCACCTATTCAGATACAATGGGGAACTCGGGTGATACACTACTTGGAGTATTTATAGGGACAAAGGGCGCCTTCTTCCCTGATGACTCATGCTTTATCTATCCAAATCCTGTTAGGGGTGACCAGGCTCACATTGTATTTTATCTAAATCAGGATGCCAGGGTTCGTGTAGAATTATACAATCTTACAGGAAAGCTTGTTCAAACCCTATTGAATGAGGATTATCCAGGTGGCATTCTTCACGATATACCCTTCTCCATCCAGAACCTTGGAACAGACATATACTTTGTTAGATTTATTGCCACGGGGAATAATAACAGAAGGGTTATTATCAAAAAACTCGGGGTGGTTAAATGATATCCCTGATTCTGCTTTTCTCACAGACATCACCTGGATTGAGTTTTCTTAATATGAAGATTGACGGGAAGGTGATTGCCCTTGGTGGTGCTTATACAGGAATTATCTCACCTGAGGGGGCATACTTTAACCCGGCAATTGCAGGGGAGTTTAAGGGACTCAACTTCTCTTCAGCCTATTCATACTATTTTCTCGGAAGCCATCTAATCTCCATATCCAGCATTATTCCACTTAATGGTGAAAAGGGCATGGGTTTTGGCTTGAGGGGTTTTTATACAGGTGGTATAGAATACAGACCTGAAGATGACCCCTGGAATCTATCGTATTACAGTTCCTACTTTCTTATTGGACACATAGACTATGGAATGAGGCTGAACAACCTCTTTCTTGGTGCAGGCCTGAACATCGGTAATTTCAAGATAGAACATTCAGGTGGAACAGGGGTCTTTCTTAATGCTGGAGTGAAATACACAGATGAAATGTTTAATGCCGGATTGAGCATAACAAACCTTGGAACAAGAATATTGAGAACCTCACTTCCAATCACTGTTCAGGCAGGTGGAGGACTGAATCTGTTTGATAAAAAACTTCATCCAGTTGTGGACATAAGATACACCCTGAAAGCAGGCTTATCTGCAAATGCAGGAATAGAGTTTTCTCCTGTTGAGATATTCTCCCTGAGGGCTGGATACAACCCTGACATTACATCCTCTGGACTCTTCAAGGGAATCACAATGGGATTTGGTCTGAACTTGAAAACCCTTTCAATAAACTATGCAGCAATCCCCGGAAGCAATCTTGGGGTTTCCCATTTCTTTACAATTTCATATTCTCCTGGAAGGGAGGAGAAACCTAAAAAGATTGCTGTTCAGGAGACATTCTCAAAAGAGAGGATGATGAGTGACAAACTTGTTGAACAGGGAATCTCTTATTTCAAGGAAAAGAAATACAAAGAGGCGATGAACTACTTTGACCTTTCCCTTATATGGAATCCAAACAACAGGGATGCAAAACAATGGCTTGATAAGGTGACCAATATTCTGAATGCACAGGAAGTAGAGAAATATATAAGCCTTGGTAAAAATAAGATGGCATCTGGTGATTACCTGAATGCAGTCTATTACTTCGGGAAAGCACTCTCCATTGACTCAACAAATCAGACGGCCATAAAACTTAAAAGGAAGGCTGAAGAAAAAATAAGAAGGGGTGTAAAATCCATATCCACAAGGGAAATGGAACTTGCCTTAAAATATTATAGAATGGGGGATTACAGCAGGGCAATGTCAATATGGGAAAAACTCCTCAAAAAAGACCCAACAAACAAAAAGGTGAAAAATTATATTTCCAGTGCAAAAAACAAGATGCTGGAAGAAGTTTCCTCTGGAATTAAAAAGATTGACCTTTACATAAAGCAGGAGAAACTCAAATCTGCCACATACCTTGTTGATAAACTTTTGAAAAAGTACAAAGGAAACAAGAGCCTCCTGAAGAGAAAGTCTAAAATCAATGAACTTATCTCTCAAAAGGTCAAATTCTATCTGTCAAAGGGTAAAAAGGCTTATGCAAACGGTGATATATCCTCTGCAGAAAGATACTTTGAGAAGGTGCTGGAGTATCAACCTGGAAACAAGACTGCACTGGGGTATCTTGAAAAGATTGGAAAAACAATGGTCAAAAACAGGAAAGACGAAGCAGACAGATACTATATATTAGGGATTGAAGCCTATACAAAAAACAACTATGAACTGGCAATAAAATACTGGGAAAAGGCATTGAAACTCTATCCTAATTACCCCAATGCAAAAGAGAACATCCAGAGGGCAAAACTTAAATTAAAGGAACTCAAAAAGTCTGACTGATTTATGAGAATATCCATAAGGCTGAAGTTTATAATACTGATTTTCCTCCTCCTGACAATTGTTACACTTCTTATTTTCTACTTCACCCTTGACAGGGTGAGGGAAGCGCTATCCCATGAGATTAAACTCCAGGGTGAACTAATAGGAAGAATGATTGCCCTGAATGCTGAAGACCCCCTGATAACAAATGATGACCTTTACCTTGCAACAATCGTAGCAGACGCTTCAAAGAACGAGGGGGTAATCTATGCATTTATCACAGACAGGGAAGGCAGGATAAGGGCACATAACGATGTGAGATGGATCGGGAAAAATGTGAATGACTATAAATTCCCCGGAAATGTTTACAGGGTTGTACACCCCATTCTTCTTGCCGGTAAAAAGGAGATTGGGAAGGTTTATATTGGTCTTGACATTGGAAGGATTGAATCGACAACCCAGAAGATTCAACTGATTTTAATAATTATTTCATCCATAGGCCTATTTCTTGGTATAATTGGTTCTGTGATACTATCCAGTTTCATGAGCAGACCTATAAAGCAACTTGTTCATGGTGTCCAGCAGATTGCAAAAGGAAAGTACGATGTAAGGATTAAGATAAAATCAAGGGATGAGATAGGTGAATTAACAGAGGCATTCAACAACATGGCAAAGAGTTTGAAGGAGAAGGAGCAGATAAAGGATGCCTTCAGGAGATATGTTTCCCATCAGGTTGCAGAGGAGATATTCAAAGACCCTGACAAGTATGTGAATCTTTTGAAAGGGACAAGGAAAAAGGTAACAGTGCTTTTTGCGGATGTCAGAAAATTCACCCCCCTCTCAGAGAAACTTCCGCCAGAACAGGTTGTTGCACTTCTGAACGAACTCCTTTCAGCAATGACCAATGTTGTATTCAGATACGAAGGGACAATTGATAAGTTTATTGGCGACTGTCTCATGGCTGTTTATGGTGCACCCATTGAACATTCAGATGACCCGAACAGGGCAGTGATGTCTGCAGTGGATATACAGAAGGAAATCCAGAAAATCAATGAGAGGAGGAAGAGGTTTGGACAGCCCACCATGAGCATTGGTATTGGTATAAATTCAGGAGAGGCAGTCGTGGGTAATATTGGTTCTCAGGAAAGGCTTGATTACACGGTTATTGGTGATACCGTGAATCTTGCTTCAAGACTACAGGAGGTGGCTGGGGGCGGTGAGATTATTATATCTGAAAGGGTATTCAATGAGATTAATGTCCCATTCACATTCCAGGGTCCCTATCTTATCAAGGTCAAGGGCAAGGAAAACCCAGTGAGGATATACAAACTCATAACAGAGCAACCCCCTCCACAAAACAGCACCTGATAAAGGGGCTTGACAGAAACAAACAATGAAGTTATCCGATTAAGAGTAACATAAAAGGAGGTTATCATGTTTAGAGGTCTTATATTCCTTATTATACCCCTTGTTGGTTTTTCATTTGAAAGGGGTGGAGTGAAGGTTGATGTTTCTTCCAGCACAAAAAATGCATGGATTGTTGAATTTAGCCTTGAAACATACAGTATTGATGAGAAGATGATTGATGGCAAAACTTACTCTGTTATAAAAATTCCTGAATTCCCCAATCTGCTTAAAAGGGGTTTCCCTTCCCTTCCTGTGATTGCAAAATCCCTTGCTATCCCACCTGATGCAGAGATAGGTTACAGGGTGCTGAAGATTGAGTCGGAAAAAATTTCGGTAAACCCTGTGATACCATCAAAAGGGAATCTTTACAGAAATCAGGACCCTGACAGGATTCCTTACACCTTTGGAAAGGTCTATAATGAAGATACATACTTTCCCTCTTCCATCATAGAACTGGGGAAACCCTATATACTGAGAGATTACAGGGGGATCCCATTCAGGATATATCCAATAAGATACAATGGGAAAAGGAGAGAGATAGAGGTTGTTAAAAGGATGACTGTTGAATTTTATGTTAAGGGTAAAGGTTTAGAGAATGTTAAGTCCCATTTTGGAAGGGTGAATGGTTGGTTCAGGCCAATTTACAAAAACCATTTCATCAATCTGGAACAGGCAAAGTATGATACACTTAACGAGGATGCAGGGAATATACTTGTGATAACCACACAGGAGTATTACAATGCAATACTACCATATGTCAGGTGGAAAAGACAGAAAGGGTTTTACACAAGGATAGCACTTTACCCTGATTCAACTGGTTCAGGGAACACAAATATTCAGAACTACATATCCAATGAATACTACAATAATGGTCTCACATTTGTTTTACTTGTGGGGGATATTGAGGACATACCCTCTAAACGTTCAGATGTTGGAGTACAGGCAGATTCTGCAGCAGACCCATTCTATGGTTGTGTTGAAGGCAATGATTATTATCCTGACCTTTTTGTGGGCAGATTCTCATGTGATGATACAAACCAGGTGAAGACAATGGTCTACAGGACAATTCAGTACGAGAAAAATCCAGACCCTACTGCAGAATGGTATCACATGGCAACTGGTGTGGCATCAGATGAAGGGAGTCCGGCTGATTCTGAAAGGGCAAACTGGTTGAGGGATACCCTGCTTGCCTCTACCTACACCCTTGTTGATAGGATTTATCAGCCCAATGGGAATGCCACACAGATATCCAGTGCCCTGAATGAGGGAAGGAGCCTTGTGAACTATATCGGGCATGGAGATGTTACCTACTGGGCCTCTGTTTACTATGACATCTCCAATATAAATGCTCTCACCAATACCAGTAAACTACCTGCAATAATATCGGTTGCATGCCTGAATGGTGTTTTTTCAAAGGAGTGTTTTGGTGAGGCATGGTTGAGGGCAACAAATGGCTCCTATGACCAGCCAACAGGTGCAATTGCAATTGAGGCTGCATCAATCTATCAATCATGGGTACCTCCAACTGTTGGGCAAAGGGAGGCAGTGAACCTCCTCGCACACTTTGACCGCCATACCTTTGGCGGGATTGTTGAAAACGGTAATTGTTACATGATAGATGTCTATGGCAACCCTGATGGTGTTGAAATATTTGAGACATGGATTATCTTTGGAGACCCGTCTGTCCAGTTGTTTACAGATACACCAGCACCACTGACAGTATCCCATGCCTCAACCATTGTTGTTGGTGCAACCAGTTTTACTGTTGATGCAGGCATTGAAGGAGCACTATGTGCCCTGTATGACTCCACAACAAATACACTCATTGGAAGGGCATACACAGATGCATCTGGAAGTGCCACAATCACCTTCTCCCCTATCGCATCACCTGGTGAACTGAAACTGACTGTTACTGCATTCAACCATACTCCCTATATAACAAACATTCAGGTGATTGCTCCAAATGGCCCTTATCTGAGTTATGCTGGAAACAACATTGACGACTCATCAGGGAACAACAATGGGAGGCTCAATCCAGGTGAAACAATAAATCTCACTGTAAAGGCAACAAACAGTGGAAGTGACCCTGGTAATGGGGTGTATGGAATACTCACAAGTTCCAGTTCCCTCATAAGTATTACGGTTGATTCCTCCTACTATGGCCATATAGGTGTAAATGACACAGTTCCATCATTAACACCTTACATCTTCAGCATCTCTTCAGATGCCGAAGATGGCCAACAGATTGCATTCACTGTGGTATTTCATGATTCTGTTGATTCAACCTGGAGTTCAGAT
>QNDZ01000009.1 GCA_003646055.1 bacterium | reverse complement strand
CCTCCTGTAAAGGGTATCTGATTGTTTCTGAATATCTTCAGTCCGTAAAGGTTCATTGGAGCATGCATCCCCAACACTATCAAACTCTTCCACTTATCATCCACAGAGTTTGAAATGGAGGAGATGGTTGCATAGGAAGTGAGCAGGGCAAGGAAACCGTATGAATCATACGCAATGGCATCACCAAATGTGTACTCATCCTTTCCCCACATGTACCATCCTGTAAACCCTGCGATCTCACCAATCAATGCACCTGTCCACAGATAATCCCAGAGATCCTGTTTGCCTGAAAAGAGTGCATTGGCAAGAAGTCCTCCATAAATCTCGGAGGATAAAAGTATATGATTGTACATCTCTGCACTACCCATGGATAGGTTCCATTTCCTTGCAAGTTTGAACCCTGCTATCTCTCCAAGTATTCCAGTCCCAAGCATGTAACCTGCTATGAATTTACTGTTTGTGGAATCCAACAAGAGCATACTCGTTGAAACACCAAATAGATATGCATGGTGTGCCATTATCCATGAAAACCACGCCTGTCCATTGGTAATATCAACATTCCTGGTGAGAAACATGGGGGCAAAGAAACTTGCCGCTGCAAAAATGGGATATAGTTCTGCCTTCTCTGTAACAATAGCACCCATTGGTGACCATTCAACAAGTCCAACCTCAAGGGTGGCCAGCAGGTAAAGCCCCCATCCCTCCCTGTTGAGTTTTTTATGGGTTGAAAGGTATACATCAACCCTTGACACAATATTGCTGTATTCCTCCTCTGTGAGGTTTCTTTCATCCTCAAAAGGTTGACCATTCATCACCCCCTCAATCCTTAAAACAATTGTCCTCTCCCTCCTCAAGATTTCTGCCTTTTTGAAACCTTCAATCTCCGGGAATAGATGACAATCCTTCTCATAGGAAAATGTCCAGACATAGATACTCTTTCCTGAATCAAATGGCAATTTCTCAACTGTAACTGAAAAAAGCATAAATAAAAACACCATGACCTCCTCCTTTCTTTTTCACAGTTTAATATTATCTTCCCGAAAAGTCAACAATTCATCGCTTGATTTTTCTTCAGTTTTCTGATAGCATTCACCGAAAACAACCACGGAGGAAGTTATGGAAAGCCCTGATTATGTGAGAACAAGCCTTGCTGCAGGAATAACCCTTAACCTTGTTCCTGGAAGATTTTACAGGGATGCCAAACTTTACTGCATCAATCTTCTTGTTACATACAGGGATGGATGTACTGCCAACTGTTCATATTGCGGTCTATCCAGAATCAGACCTGGTGAGTATCAGGACAAATCCTTCATAAGGGTTGACTGGCCTGTGTTCCCCACCGACCTGATTGCAGAAAGGATTGCACAACTTGAAGAGAAAAAGGAGATTAAAAGGGTGTGCATATCAATGGTGACAAGAAGACGCTCTGTTGAGGATACAGTGAAGATTGCAAGAAAGATAAGGATGTTTTCAGATGTTCCCATCTCCATGCTTATTTCACCCACAGTGACCCTTGAAAGGGACTTTCTCACTTTCAAGGAAGCAGGTGCAGACAAAATAGGTATTGCAATTGATGCTGCCACAGACACTCTTTTTGATTACCACAGGGGAAGGGGTGTGAATGGACCACACAACTGGGAAAGATACTGGAAAACATTTGAGATTGCACTTGAATACTTTGGTAAAGGGAATGTGGGTTCTCATTTCATCGTTGGTATTGGAGAAACAGAGAAGGAAATGGTGTATGCAATCCAGAAAATCAGGGATATGGGTGGAGAAACCCACCTGTTCTCATTTTTTCCAGAACCCCTTTCAAAACTTCAGGAACATCCAAGACCACATATCTCCACTTATAGAAGACTACAACTTGCAAGGTTTCTTATAGATAATGGCATTTCAAGGGCAGACATAATGAGGTTTGATGAAAAGGACAGGATAATAGACTTTGGGGTAGAGATTGGACCATATATAGCATCTGGAAAACCCTTCATGACATCCGGGTGCACTGGAAGAGACGGAGAGGTTGCCTGCAACAGACCCTATGCAAATGAGAAACCATCCGAGGAACCTAGAAATTTTCCTTTTCCTCCCTCTCCAGAGGAGATAGAGTCTATAAAAAAGGAGCTTAAGGTATATATAGACTGATTGTGGTGGGTGCAGGTCCCGCAGGACTGTCCTGCGCTTCTACTGTTGAAGGGAGAGTTTTGCTCCTGGAGAGAGAAAAAACACCCTATGAAAATATTTCCTGTGCGGAATGGATACCACCATTCCTTGATATTCCCTGTATTCAGAAAACAGAGGGTATGCTTACCATATATCCTGGTGGTGAAAAGTTTTCTCCAGTAAAGGGAAAGGTTATTGACAGGAAAGCATGGCAGAAGAACTGGTTATCATCACTGAAGTGTGATGTCCATACTGGAGAAAAAGTACTGTATGTAAAAAATGGCAGGGTGCGAACAGATAGGGGTGAGTACAGGACAGAATGGATATGCATAGCATCAGGTCCAGGCAGGGCAATAGAAGGCCTGATACCACAGAAGGAACACCTTTCTGCAGTGAATATGAGGTTCAAACTGGTAAAACCACTTGAATACACAATAGTATGGTTCACTGAAGAAATAAAACACGGTTATGCCTGGTGCTTCCCCAGAGGAGAGATGGTAAATGTAGGTCTTGGAATGAGGGGAAGAATCAGTTCCATGATACCCAGGGTGATAGAATTTTTTAAGAAAATGGGATTTATAAAAGGTGAGCCCATCAAAATAACTGGTGGTCTGATACCACAGGAAGAACCACATCCCTTTATGGAACAAAAGATTCTTTTTGTAGGTGACGCTGGTGGATTTACGGACCCCTTAACAGGTGCTGGTATTCTTTCTGCAATTGATACTGGAAGACTTGCAGGAAAACTCGTCACCGGTTCAATCAGTATGGAAGATTACAGGAAAGAACTCAATAAAACATACATACCTTTCATAAGGAGAAGAAAAAAAAGAAAAGAGGACATGGAGGAACAATGGAATTATCTGAAAAGCACAGTAGAAAGGTACTGGATTTCTATCTTCCCGGAATGATAACCATTGACGGAAAAACAGGGCTCTTTCCTGCCATCTCCATAACAGGAAGAAGTTGTGCACTTGGATGTGTTCACTGCAGGGGATACCTTCTTCAGGGTATGATCCATTGTGAAACACCGGAAAAACTGATTGATACACTTAAAATGCTTGAAAAGGATGGGATGCTTGGTGCATTGATAACTGGAGGATGTCTTTTAGATGGCACAATCCCTCTTATGCCCTTTCTTGAAAGGCTTTCTACCTTCAAAACAAACCTTTATCTTACATGCCACGCAGGGCTAAATGTGAACAGAGAACTTGCCACTGCCATAAAGAAGGCGGGGATAAGGCAGGCACTGATAGATGTGATTGGGGATGAAGAAACCTTCAGAGAAATATACCACCTGAATGACCACTCCATTATTAAAAAAAGCCTTGATAACCTTTACATGTACGGGCCAGATATAGTACCTCATGTTGTCATTGGGGTGAATAGAGGAAAAATAAAAGGTGAATTTGAGGCGTTGAATCTCATTCATTATTTCAGTAATAAAAGGGTGGTCCTCGTTGTTCTCATGCCAGACATACTGAGTGCAGAACCCCCACCAATTGATGAGGTTATTGAGGTATTCAGGTATGCAAGGCAAAGGTTCCAGGAGGTTTCATTAGGATGTGCAAGGCCAAGGGGTAGATACAGAAGGGAACTTGAAATAAGACTGATAGAGGAAGGGCTTATTGACAGAATGGCGCTCTGGTCTGATGATGCTTTATCACATGCTGAAAAATCAGGGTACTTATTGAACTTCAAATACACTTGTTGTTCTGTTGATATACATGGTACTGAGAGAGATTGACACTGGACACAGAACAGGTGCATGGAACATGGCTGCTGACCAGGCACTCCTGGAAGTGCAGTCAGAAAAACCAATGCCAACATTAAGATTCCTCTCCTTCTCTCCACCTGCATGTCTGGTTGGATATTTCCAGGCAGTTGAACAGGAGATAAGAAGGGAGTATTGTGAGAAAAAGGGATACCATATAAACAGAAGAATCACTGGTGGTGGTGCAATATTCTTTGACCCATCCCAGATTGGGTGGGAAATCATTGCACCTGTATCAATGTTCCCCTATCCACCCCAAAAAATGTATTCAGTTATAGGAGAGGCAGTTGCCAGGGGACTTGGAACCCTGGGGATAAAAGCGGTCTTCAAAAAGAGAAATGACATTGAGGTTGGGGGAAGGAAGATTTCCGGTATGGGTGGTGTGTCTTACAGGGGTGCTTTTCTGTTCCAGGGAACACTTCTGGTTCAGGACTGGATACAGGAGATGCTTTATTCCCTGAAGGTTCCCATTGAAAAATTAAAACCAAAGGAGATTGACTCTGTGAGAGAAAGGGTAACCTGCATTGAGAATGAACTTGGAAGGATTCCCACAAGAGAAGAATTGAAAAATGCTATAAGGAAGGGGCTTGAAGAGGTGCTGGGTCTGGAATTCAGACCTGAAAAGTTGACACCTGAAGAAAAAAAGAGGATTGAGTCATTACTCCCATACTTTGAGTCTGAAGAATGGATATACAGAATAAGCCTTCCAGAAGAATTACAGGGTCTTTTAACAGGAACATACAGGTCTTCCTTTGGCACCATAAAGGTGAATGCTGTGGTGAATGCAAGAACCAATATGCTCAGGGCAACATATATAACAGGTGATTTTTTCATTGAAAATAGGGAATCAATATTTGACCTTGAAAGGCTACTCAAGAATATTCCGTTCAATGAAAGGAAGATAATCTCAACTGTGGAAAAATTTATAAAAAAGGAAGGCGGACTCCCCCTTGAAGATTTTCTTGGTGCATTCACTGAGGTATTCAACAAATGGAGGTGGGTTAAGGAAGGTTTCACACCTGATGAGGCCAACAACCTTTTCAATGTGAACTTCAGGCCGGGTGATAAATTCACCCCAGAAGTCTTCCTCTTTCCGTACTGTGCAAAGAAGGCAAAGTGTCCCTTCAGACACCAGGATGAGTGTACAATATGCGGTGATTGTGAAGTCGGTGAGGGGTATGAATGGACAGAGGAAGCAGGGCTTGAACCAAGAACTGTAACAAGTTTTGAAGACCTTCTTGACAATTTTGAGGATATGAAAAAAAAGGGAATAAATGAATACATAGGGAGTTGCTGTGAGGCATTCTATGTGAAACACCAGGAGGAGTTCAGGGAGAGCAGGCTTAAAGGTCTTCTTGTTAACATAGAGAATTCAACATGCTATGACCTGGATAAGGCAACCCTTGCATACAGGGGCCTTTTTGAAAACAAAACAGACCTGAACATGAAACTTATAAAAAAGGTTCTGGGGTATATAAAATAATTTGAAGTCTATGCGCTTTTTAAAGTAAAAGGGCTTTTCTTCTTTGAACTGCAATCTTTGCAATACTCAACACCTTTATTAAAACATGATAGTGACTCATACTATTATGGGGCTGGTTTTCTCTTTCCTGTTAAAACAAAGATATAATGCAAGATAAAGAGGGTACAGGGAACATATGTTCCTGGGCTTTGTCGTGTGGGATTTTCCCTTGACCTATAAGTGAACTTCATCTCACCCTGTACCACCACAAACCAAGATTTTTTGTGCGGCAACATCGTGCACAAGGTGGTCTATAGTATATAGCGACGGAGGAGCAATTTATCAATTCAACAAAATGTAAAATTTTCAACCTCCATCCCTGCAAAACAAACGAAGGTGATGCTATAACCTTCATACAGTATGGGGTTGTTATAGTAACGAAGGTTCCGGATGTTATGGAATAGATTGTTGAGAATGCGAAATCAAAAGAAATGAAGTTTTATCTCCTTTAAAGAAGACCTTGAAGCAAGGGGTCTGGAAAAAACTTGAGTGGATGGAGCTTGTTGATTACGACGGTTCCATTGAACTTTTGATGGAATATGAAAGGGCAATAAATTAAAAAGGGGGCATATGCCCCCTTTTTACCTCAAAATGATAACCTTTTTCCTGTAAATCTTTCCCTGGGCTTCCATAACAACAAAGTATACACCAAGTCTCAATTTAAATTCAGTTCTATGAATTCCAGCCTGATAACTGCCTCTTATGGGTTTTCTTACAAGCCTGCCAGTAATATCATATATCCTAATACTGATATCAGTCTGATGCGAGAGACCAAAGGTGATTTCAAGTTTCTCACTTAGGGGGTCTACACATAAGAAGTCTTTTTCAGGTATATCCTTTGACACAGTTCCTGTTCGTCCGAGTCCATATATTGTGACATCATCAATATACCATCCTGGACGGACAACACTTCCATCGCTTCCGAAGTGGAATCTTATATAAACTGTCTCACCCACATAGTTTGAGAGGTCAAACTTTGCTTGTATCCAGTTATGTGCACCAATTGTATCAGTCCACGCGTTTTCTCCTGGAATTCCTGCGTTTCCAGAATATATAACTGTATCATAAGAAGGGAAAAGCGGCTGGATAACGGAGAAAGTTGTATTATCAAGTGAGATTTTTACATTTCCACCATCATAATAATTTTCACTGTAAAACCACATATAGAAGGAAAGATACACAAAACTATCTAAGGTTGCAGGTATGGTTATAGGTGGTGTTGTCAGAATGGAATTGGAGGAATTTGAGTAATCCCCTGTGAGGACAGTTCCCCAGCACAGGGTTCCAGAGTGGGAATCAGAGGGACCTGAGTAACTTCCTGAATATTCAGGGTCTCCCCACTCCCAGTCACCTGCGGCCTCCATATTCCCGCTATCGGATTCAAAGTCATTCTCCCAGACGATTGTATATGAAGTCGTGTCTTCAAGCACACGGAAAGAAATTGCACCTGCAGATGGATACTCTGATTCATTACCTCCTGCGTCTGCTGCATAAATTGAATAATAAACAGTGTCTTCTTCGGTTCCAGGAATTTCAGGGATTGTATCAACAAACCAGTTGTTGCCTATGGAAACAGGATTGGATGTAACCGAGGTTCCACTGTTAATATGATAATATAATTCAACCGCTGATAATGGTGAAACATCCACTACCTTCATTCGCACCTCAAAAGGACCTCTGTAGGTTGTATCAGTCCAGATTGTTACAGAGTCTATTACAGGAGGGGTTTTATCCAGAATAAAAGAGTCTATACTGGTTCCACTTGTATTTCCTGCATCGTCAAAGGCAAGAATACTCCACCAGAATTCACCATCCTGTGTAAAGGTATAGTTGTAAACGTTTGTGTCCACTGTATCTACAAGGAAAGGCGAAATAAACCCTGGACCTATTGAATCTATTTTGATTACATAGTGAACAGGTGTTCCCTTTGATGAAGATGTCCACTGGAATTGAACGCTTGAGAGGTAAAGTATTGTGTCATTAACAGGTGAGATAAGCACAGGGGTTGTAGGAACAGTTCCGTCAATTGTTATGTCCCAGATATTTGACCATTCCCCATAATTGCCAGCAGAATCTAAAGCCTGAACCCTCCAGTAAAAGGTTGTGTCATTGGAAAAGTTCTGTGAGAAGGCTGTGTCCGAAAGCATTGTATCAATAATAGTAGAAGCAAAAGAAGGTTCATAACTTAACTGGAAAATGTATCCTTTTATTCCAGAGGCATCTGTAACACTCTTCCATGTAAACACCTGTGCGGTCTGAGAAGAAATTATACCACTATCAGGAGAGATAAGTGTAACCTTTGCTGGTGGAATGGTGTCAATCTCCACACTGTAAGAGAACACTGCGAACTTGTGGTCATTTGTTTCTTCAACCATTCCTGCAATATAAAGGTTACCATTGCTATAAACAACATTGTATCCTTCAGATGAATCGCCATCAGGGTAATAGGTGTTAAAGATTTCTGTTCCAGAAGTGGTCAATCCTGCAAGTAGAAGTTTTCTATACACAGTGCCATAGGGAAGTGTATAACCTGTTGCAAAAACAAAATTTTTATAAATGGTAATGGAACGGAAAATATCGTCGGGTGTGTATAGATGCGGATTATATTCGTATAGCCATTGTTGATTTCCAAGGGTATCTATACAGATAATTACTGCATTATTTACCTGTTGTGCATCGTAATATGAATATCCGCATAAATAAAGGTATCCTGAATTATCAGAAACAATATCATAACCCCTATCCGAATTTCCATTTGAATCACCATTTGTTCCGTGATAGAAATAATGGAATACTTCTCCAAGGGTATCTGGTGTGAGTGCTACGACCGATATCTCTTCTCCCCAGGGCAAACTTTTGTTCTCGTATCCCACCACATAGATGTTACCATCAGGGAATCTTGTTATTGCATAGGCTTCGCTGTTGGAAACCTGCGTAAAAATGTAACTTTCTAAAGAGGTCGGGGATAAAGCAGTATCAAACTTGCAAACATAGAATCTTCTTTCAGGCATTCCACTGACAGGATTTTTTTTCATCATGTATCCAGCAACATATATATAGGGTTCTCCATTCACCTCTGTGTAAAGAATATCGTTTGGCCTGTCTGCACTGTATCCGCCATCAATGGTGATTTCGTGTAAGATATTTCCTGCTGTATCCACCTTCAGAATACATATATTGGCACCCGAATCTGAAGGGGCTTCGTTTTCACCAGCAATGTAAATATAACTATCTGTTCCGTATGTGATACAATGTCCGATATCAAACCCACTGACACCACCATCATAGGTTTTTTCCCATACAAGGCTACCGTCTTTTATCTTCAGTATCCAGATATCAGGAGAACTCTGAATTAAATATCCTGTTGCATAGATATTTCCTTCACCATCACTAACGATGTCGTATATCTCACAGTCAGAAGTTGGATAGGTACCAGTATAGGTCCATAGAGATGTTCCTGATGTATCAAGGGCAACAATGTGGCCTGCCTTATAGGTGTTTCCAATAAAACCACCAGAAAAAATGGTATCGTTTGAAACAACTACAGAATAGGCATAATCACAATCTGAAGAAGAACCAGCACTTGCAGTTCCATTTGAAACATGAACCCAGTTAAAAGTTTGAGAAATGAGAAAGAAAAGAAACATTTGCGCTCCTTTTTTGGGTTTTTTGTTAGTTAAACAAATTTTTTTCATTTGTCAAGTGTTTTTTTCTTTTCCCAACTCTTTGAAATTTAAACAGATAATGGTTTGGTTTGCAGAAAAGAATTTATTAAATCATTCAAAGAGGAAATGATAAAGTTACCAACCAATCCCGATCCATATTTCAACAAAATTAACAGTTATGCAAAATTGCTGAAAGCTTTTCTCACTCTAAAACTCTATCTTGCATCCACCCACGGGCATGAAGCCCCACTGGTACGCTGTTTTTATCGTTTTATCAGTATCATCCCAGTAATAGTCCCTTATATTCTTCCTCCCGTACACATTGTCTATCTCAAAATACCATACAACTGAATAGTGTTTTTTAAACTCCCTTCTCTCAATTCTAATATCAAGCCTGTGGTATGGTGGATAGGTCTCCATACGGGAGTAATCACGTACAGTATACCCCTGTGTAGCAGAGGCAAGCGAATCAATCGGGAAGTATTTTCTTCCATATCCAAATCCGAACCTTATGCCAATCTCAAAATTCTTGAGAGGTGTGAAACCTGCTTCAAAATCAAGGGTATGTGGCACTTCATAAACAGATGGATATGTTTTCCCATCAAGGGGGATAAACCCTGTTTTTATGTATGAGTACGAGAGAATAAAATGGTTTCCATGTGTGAATTTCTTCTGGATAACCAGGTCCATACCATGGGCAGAGCCCTTCCCCTGAGAGGAAAGGGGATGAAAGTTTATAAATCCCTCATATGATGCTCCCTCATTTGCAAGAATCCTTGTTGAGTCAACAGTGTCAACAGGATAGTTCCTGTAGTGTTTTGTGTAAGCCTCTATCTTTAACTTCACATCCTCTTTTATTAAATGTTCAATCCCTCCAACAAACTGGATACACTTGATGTCCTCAAGTTTCTCACCCCCTATATTTGATGTGAGCCATACAGGCTGAGGATGCTGGCTGTAAAGCCCTGCTGAAAGGTTCAGGTATGTTACAGGGTTCATCTCCCATGAGAAGGAGCACCTTGGTGATATGGAGTACTTCTCTGTAATATCAAGGTAGTCAAACCTGATCCCTGTATTCAATGCCCACCTGCCCTTTTTTATGTTTGACTGAAGAAATAATGAACCCGACCAGGTTGTGGTATCACTATCTATGTCCACTTCATTCCTGACATATACCCTGTGCCTGAAATTGAGTATTGATGGCTCAAATCCCACAGTAAGTTTAACCTTATCAAAACTGTTCTCCCATTCTGCATGCATTGTATTTCTAACCTCATAAGACCTGTTAAAGTAAACAAGGGTGTCCCTTACTTCTGTATCAACATGATAATTATTCCGTGTTCTGTAAAGATAAATAGAGATTACACCATTTCCAATCCCCCATCTGCAAGACACTCCACCTGCATATTGATAAGACCTATTCCATATATCAAAGGTACCCTCCCCTGAACCAAAACCTGTTATGTTTATCCAGCTGTCTGAATCAATCCCTACAAGGTCAATCCTTCCATTGGAGAATGGCAGGGTTAGTTTACCCTGAATATCCCAGTACTCAGGAACACCCTCAAGGTCAAAAACACCTATCTTCTCCAGGAGGAAAAGATAACTCCTTCTTCCAGAAAACATATATCCAGCATCACCGATTGTGCCGTCAAGTATCACTCCCGCCCCTGCCATAGAGAGGTCAAAGGTGTAAATTCTGGCACCTGAAATTCCATTCCTCCATTTTATATCAATTACTGAAGAAAGGGCATCCCCGAATTTTGCAGGGAATCCACCTGTAAGAACATCCAGTTCCTTAACAAAGTATGTCTGGAGAAAACCTATGGGACCCCCTCCACTTCCAGGTGATGAAAAATGGTTTGGGTTTGGTATCCTTATTCCATCCACATAAAATCCATTCTCCAGTGGAGACCCTCCCCTGACAACAAGGTCATTCCTGTCATCTGATGGAGCAGTTACACCCGGGAACAGATGGGTTATCCTTGATATATCCTCTGTTGCACCTGTTGTTCTCCTTATCTCTTCGTAGGAAAGAACAAAACTTCCTGCAGGATTATCTGTCTCCCTCACAAAGTAGTCATCTATTATTGTAGCCCCTCCAAGGTTCAATGCCTCCTCTTCAAGGTGAACCTCAAGAACTGCTGGCCTCTTTCCTGTTACCACCACATCTGTTATAACCTTTCTTCTGTAACCTATAAAACTGACCACAACCGTGTAAACACCAGGTGAAACATCCTTTATCACAAACCAACCATCCTGGTCTGTTGCAGCACCACGTTCTGTCCCCTGGATAAAAACATTCGCTCCAGGGATTGGCTCTCCTTTACTATCAAATACCCTTCCTGAAATCAAACTGGCAATGATTAAGAATATCACATTTCACCTCCTTCAGATTTGGAGGATTATATTCAATTATTTAAAAAAGACAACATCTTTTTTACCTGTTGAATTTTATGCTTATTGGGATATATTTTAACCAAAAAGGAGGTCTCAATGAAAATCTTTATAGACACTGCGAATGTTGAAGAGATAAAAGAGGTTGCATCATGGGGAATACTTGACGGTGTGACAACAAACCCTACCCTCCTTGCAAGGGAGATTAAGAGGACAGGAAGAAAACCAGAGGACATCCTGAAAGAGATCTGTGAGATTGTAAGAGGCCCTGTGAGTGCAGAGGTTACTGCCCTTGACTGGGAAGGAATAGTCAGGGAAGGAAAGGAACTGGCAAAGTTGAGTGAATACATCACCATAAAGGTGCCCATGACCATTGATGGATTGAAGGCCACAAAAATCCTTCGCTCTGAGGGTATAATGACAAACATGACCCTTGTTTTCTCTCCCAATCAGGCACTCCTGGCTGCAAAGGCAGGGACAACCTTTGTCAGTCCATTTATTGGAAGGCTTGACGATGTTGGGCACGAGGGCATGCTCCTTGTTGAAGAAATCATGGAGATATATGAGAATTATGCATTTGAAACAGAGGTGATTGTTGCTTCTGTGAGGCACCCTATGCACATTGTGGAGGCAGCGAGGATTGGGGCTGACATTGTGACCGCACCATATAAGGTGCTTGAAAAGATATCAAAGCATCCACTCACAGATATTGGTATTGAAAGGTTTTTGAACGACTGGAAGGAGGTAATGGGTGGGTAATCAGGTGAAGACTGGTCTTCTTCTCATAATCCTCACTGTTCTTCTTGTTTTCCTGGGAAGTTTATTTGGAAGGGAAGGGGCTATCTTTGCCTTTATATTTGCAGGTTTAATGAACTTCTTTGCCTACTTTTTCAGTGATAGAATTGTCCTATCCATGTACAGGGCAAAGGAGGTTTCCCCGGATGAGATGCCCTGGTTCCATCAGATGGTTGAAGAGATGGCACACAAGGCAGGTATTCCAAAGCCTCGTATATACATCGTTCCAACAAGAACACCCAATGCCTTTGCAACGGGCAGAGACCCAAACCATGCAGCAGTTGCAGTGACAGAGGGAATCCTTGACCTTCTCTCACGTGAAGAACTTAAAGGTGTACTGGGACACGAACTCACCCATATTAAGGATAGGGATACGCTTATCTCAACACTCACTGCAACACTCGCAGGTGCAATAACACTTCTTGCAAGGCTTGGGATGTGGGGTATGTATCTTGGTGATGATGATAACAGGGCAAACCCGCTTGTTTTCCTTGCACTTATCTTCCTGCCAATTGCTGCACTCCTCATAAGGCTTGCTGTTTCACGGTCAAGGGAGTACCTTGCAGACGAGGGAGGGGCAAGGATAAGTGGTAATCCTCTTTATCTTGCCTCTGCACTTGAGAAACTTGCCTTTGGCACGAGAAAAGTCCCCATGAGGAATGCAAATCCATCAACATCACACATGTTTATTGTAAACCCACTTTCAGGTTCCGGGATGGCAGCCCTTTTCTCAACCCACCCTCCCATTGAAGACAGGATAGCAAGGTTAAAGAGGATGGCAGGGGTGGTATAGGCCCTTCAAAATATCATTGACTTTCCTGTGAAGAAAAGACCTGCAACTGCACCTGTCATCAGGGTTGCAAGGATTGCTGAGATAAGTGCCCTGAATCCAACCCTTGCAAGGTCTCTCTTTCTCTCAGGAACAAGTGCAGAGATTCCACCAACAAATATTGCCATTGAGGCAAAGTGGGCAAAGCCACACAGGCTATATGCAGTGATAACCGCTGTTCTCATGGAGATTGCACCTGTCTTTATGGCTGTTGCCAGGTCCTGATAACCCACAACCTCTGTGAGAATCATCCTCTCACCTATAATCCCTGCTGCAGCCTTTGCCTCATTCACAGGAACACCAAGAATCACCGTGAATGGATAATAAATAAACTTTAAGATTAATTTCAAACTCAATCCATCCATGTGAAGAAGATTTCCTATCCATCCAAGAAGCATATCAACGAGTGCAACAAGTCCAAGAACGGATATTAAAAGTGCTACAATACCCACAATCAGTTTAACCCCCTCCATTGAGGAATTTATGATTGCCTCAAATATATTCGTCTCCCTCTCATAGTGTGGTTCAACATGTATTCCCAGAGTCTCTGGCTTACCCTTTTCTGGATACACAAGTTTTGATATGACAAGGGCAGCAGGTGCAGAAAGCAGCGAGGCAGATATAAGATGGCCTGCAATACCAGGGAACAGGTCCTTCAGCGTGAAGATATAAAGTGCAAGCACATTTGAGGCCACTGTTGCCATACCTGCTGTTAAGACCGTGTGGAGTTCTGAATCTGTCATGTTTCTCAGGAATGGTTTTATGGTGAGGGCAGACTCAATCCCCACAAAGATGTTGCTTGCAGCACACAGTGATTCAGCACCCGAGACCCTCATAAACCTTGTGAACACATAGGCAAAACCCTTGATTATCCATTGCATTATACCGTAAAAGTAAAGTATGCCCATGAGTGCTGAAAAGAAAATGATGGTGGGAAATGCCTGAAAGGCAAGGATAAATCCAAGGGATTCATTCTCTCCTGGTGGCAGAGCAAGCCTTCCGAATATGAACCTGGAACCACTTGAAGCAGCATCAAGGAGTTTCACCACTGCTGTGTTGAGCCACATGAAGAATTTCGTTCCTGCCGGGAAGAGGAATACAAAACCTGCAATGAATAATTGGAGTCCAATTCCCCAGATGATGAGCCTGTAATTTATGATTTTTTTATTGTTGGATATGAGCCATGCGAAGAGTATAAGTATAAAGATACCTAAAACACTTACAAGGTTATACACCCCTTCCTCCTGCCATTGACATTCCCCAGAAACCAATCCTGTCTCCAACCATGTGGTATGTGCCCTGTGGATAATTGGCAATGATCGGTTTCAGCTTCAAAAGGTCTATTCTTCCCTTTTCATCACACACAGATGGGTCTATCTCCGTATGTACCACCTCTCCTATAATAAGGTCATGGTCACCGAGCTCTTTTATCTCTAATAGTTTACATTCAAGTTTCACAGGGCATTCCTTTATCATGGGAACATCAATCACCTTACCATCCACTGGTGTAAATGATGTTTCCTTAAACTTATCCACAGTACTACCCTTTGTATATCCACAGTAATCTGCGTCAACAAGATGGTCCTGACTGGGAATATTAATACCAAAAACACCCGACTTTTTCACCAGTCCATAAGAGTATCTTTTCTTTTTCACTGCAACACCAATAATAAAGGGTTCCTGCGAAAATGTCCCTATCCATATCAATGTGGTGATGTTACCAATTTTTTCTTCATCCTTTGCAGTAAGTAGTACAACAGGGTATGGAATTGGTGGAATCACACCCATCTTCACCTCCTTGTTTGTGGAATTATAACAAAAGAAAATTTTTAGTAAACAATAAAAAGGGGGGCTAAAAGCCCCCCTTGGAGGTGTTGCGAAGCTCCTCTATCTTATTATCGTTGTCTTCCTTATGTCTGTTCTGTTACCAGCCTTCACCTTCACAAAGTACACTCCAGAGGCAAACTTGCTCACATCTATCACCTCACTGTAAAATCCCGAATTCCTCATCACCTTATTACTGTATATACTCCTGCCACTCACATCATACACACTTATCTCCACCTTCCTCGCCTCCGGTAAACCATACCTTATCTCAATCCTGCTACCATTCACCATCCATGGCACTTCCAGACTATATGCCTTGGGTATCTCCCTCCCTGGCTCTATCCCCGTATATGAATTCCAGTAATACACAAACGCAGTGTCCGAATTCCTCAATAGCTCCGTTAAACTGTTACCTCCAACAAGCGCAAACGCAGCTATAACAGAATCACCAGCAGATACGTTATAAGGCCCTACAGCAGCCATAGCACCATAATCCTCTGCCCCCGCCGATGAAGTGTCCCTGCTGAACTGCCCACTCATAAACAGATACATCAGTGAATCTGGCATACCACTCCATGGATATACATCGTCAGAATTGTATATCACACTCGCCCTGCGATTGCTACTCACACTGTCATCCAACGCCCTAACCCCCATGTATGGACTGCCACTGCTCCCTATCACATACGCAAGACTCCTCGCCTCATCCCTGCCTGCTAAATCATAATAATACGTACCTATATCCAGATCCAAAAATACCCCAAAGTATATACCACTTACATCAGAACCACCCTCATTGTATATCACATACTTCAATATCACAAAATCATCAGCACCACTGTTCGACCACGCCCAACCAACCTGCTTAACCTTCAACCCAACAGGAGAAGGATGCCCACTGTCATCAAACCACGCTACACTGTTCTGCTGAGAATAACCTGGTAACCCCACCCTCACCATACCATCTGGACTCGTGGTCGTTACCCAATCCGCCTTCTCACCACTCGGCCCAGAATAAAACCTGTCACTCACCCAATCCTTACTTGTTCCCGCCGCAAATGACCCTATGAATAATCCATTGCTCCCAGCAGGATACTGCCAACCATGACCCGCACCCTGACTGTCATCCATGTACCCTATAGACCCATACCGCGTTACCGTAAGCACCGTGTTCCCTATGTCATGATCCGCCCAATCACTCCCAGCTACCCCTATGCTCTCACTGAACTCAACCGTGTCCACCATACCACTGTTGTACGTGAATATTACATTGAACGTCACTACATGCCCCTGTGGAGTGCTGCTGGATGCAGTACATATAAATGGATCTGAACTGTTGTCCCCATTCGCACCTATACCTAAATCAGGATATGAACTGCTACCATCATCTATACTCACATAACTGTCATTCGTCTCTAATACTGCACTCACCACACTCGCACCCTGATGACCTGAATTGCTCACCTCCAATATTATGTGCACCTGATCACCTGGCATCCAGATACCCTCCACTATAGAGTCACTCACATACTCTATATTGGGCGCATTCACCGTAAATGTAGGATGGGATACAACCACTGAATCATTCACATCATGCGTGGTTAAATCAAACACTATCACATGCTGGTCAGGTGCAGTGATTGAAACATCAAATACATAATCAGGTACACCCTGAACCTTATCACCAGCACTTATATCACCATACCACGCACTGTCCTGACTGATACTCGTAACATAACTGTCAGTCGTGCTCAATATACCATACACACCTGAAGCATCCACCGTGCCCTGATTCCTTACCCATATCGTCGCATTCACCTGCTCCCCTGGATTTATTTCATCATCACCACCAGCTACAACCGCTGATGAATCATACACAGGATATGGCTTGTTCGCTGTGATGACCTCAACAGAATCCTCCACAGGGAGTTTATTCTGTGCAGTTGCGGTCAACTGGAGCCATCCTGGTGAAGTTAGATTAACATTCAGTATAACCTGACCAGAGGAGTTGGTGTATCCTTTGGCATATGCCTCTGTTCCCTTCATTGCACATACAAGTGCATTGGCAACCGGTGAACCACCAGAGGTAACTGTAATGGTTATGTTACCACCTGGTAAAGGAATTGGGTCTGGACTGCATGAGATGGACATATTCTCAGGTGTCTCAGTCCATAAAGGCAATTCCGGGTCACCAAGCAGGTTGAGTTCGTATATACACCACCTCTGCATCTCATACTCATCACCTGAGTCTGCATAGGGAACCCAGGTATCCTTACTGTAAAACAGTGCATCACCAAGATGGTATATGTTCTGCTCAAATATCCCTGCAAAAAATGTGGTATCAAGCCTCTCTGATGGACCCGGTACATACCCACCTACATACGCACCCCATCCATATCGGGAGTTCATCATAACCGCAACAAGCCCACCATTCGCATTCAATACAAGATGCTCAGCAAAACAATCACCCCCACTCACCTCATCCCATGCACCACAAAAACATGCTATGGATATCGCTATTCCCACACGATCTCCATTCGTTAAACCATCAGCATCAGATGAGGTTAAATAAGGCGTAGACCCACCATTGTAGTATATACCCGTCTCATTACCATGACCCTCCCAGTGACCCATCGCATATCCCGCATTCATGGAGTCTATCATCGCCTGCTCAGATAATGCATTGTTCCTCTCATACATCTTCGCATCAAACCACGGTGGCGTGGGCGTCATCCTCGCTATGGAATCCTGCATCGGCCGCTCCTCATAACTGCTCCACAATATACCTGTGGGTAACATCAACTTCGTGAGATAATCTGTCGGTGGATTCTTCTCATACGTCAATACCTTGTTTATAAACGCCTGCGCCTGCGTGGAATTCAATACAGGCATCCTCCCAACATACACATCCGCATACATGTCAACATTATCTGATAACTCACCCCATACATGGTTGTTATTCGCATCCCATAAATTATCAAGATCCGCATAGTACAAATCACTGGGTATAGTGTCCTCATCTGGATATGCGCCAACCCCTGAATTAGTATAATATGCCTCCCTCGCAGGTACTATGTTCTGTCCAGCATTCCTGTCATCAGCCTGCCCACCAAGTAACACATACTTCGTACCCCACGTGTTGTATGCATCTATGATAAAGTTCTTTATCTTCTCCTGCGTGTCATACCCACTGTAATTGCTCTCTATCCATGATACCGTTACAACCGTCGCTGGCACACCCTTCTTCGTCTTCCAATCCGCTAACGTCTGAAACGTGGATGCCATAGCATCATTCGTGATTATTACATACTCATAATCCCCTGGATCCAGTAACACAGGCGGACGCTTGACCACAACAGGCGCAAACCTCTCCACATCCTCTGGATTTATTACCAGCTTCCTCACATACCTACCAGCTTCCTCCCTTATCCTCTCATTTGGTACATATCCACTCTCCTTGCCCTCCACATACTCAACCTCAAACCTTATCCTCTTCACCAATACCAGCTTCCTCTCCACAGGTATGTACCTCAATGGATATATCCTCACATGCACCAACCTGTACCCATTCTTCCTCCCACTACCAGTTATCCCTATCACCTCCCCAGGAAATAAACCCCTGGAATTATACACTGCCTCATCAGGACCATACTCCTTTACCTTAAACTCCTTCCCTGGCATGGGCAATGGTACATCAGGCTGCGCAGGATAAATATAATACTCCCCACTTATCTCCTCTGTCTCTATATCCACTATCTTAACTCCTACTGGTACAGCATCCGACGGTATTAATACACTCTTTATTACTACCGGTAACCTCGGCTTCCCAGGCTCTGTGATGCAAGGATAACCCCGCATCTCCACCACATCATAAGTGCCAGCCTTGCTGAACACCAGATCGCCCCGGGAAAATTCCAGCGTAAATTGGAGATTGCCCCCAATCAACACCAGCCCCAGAACCAACAGCACCAGCACAAACCTTCTCATACAAAACCTCCTTGTTTATTTGGAAGACTATAAAGAAAAAATAATTTTTTGTCAAGTATTTTTTTGATACCTCCCACCTT
>QNDZ01000008.1 GCA_003646055.1 bacterium | reverse complement strand
TAATGATGCATACTGGGGGATTCCACGCATAGTAATTCTGAAAGGGCCAATGGCTTCTGTGATATCACCCGCTTACTGGGATACATTTGTTTCACTGACTAACAAAAACTATGAGGAAAGTTTGCCTATTATTGCTTTCCCTGGAGAAAATGACAATATTATCTTATATGATGGTATAGGCAGGTATATATTTAAAATTATTGATAAAAAAGGCAGATTGTTACGAGGATTTTTGAGAAGGGGAGATAAAGAAAGAAAATACGGTGGGCTTTTCTTTCTTCGGAATGGTAGTTTCGGGATATTTAATCGGAGTAACAAGAGGATATATCTATTTAATGGGGAAGGAAAATTCCTGAGAGAACTTCCTTCTAAATTGATCAGCCCTTCTGGGAGATTTTATAAAAGAAACCATTTTGTTATATCAAAAGAAGTTATAGATATTTCTATGAAAGATGGAGTCCCTGTAAAAAAGGTAAGCATTGAACCTGGAGAAACATTTAAATTTGAAGTATGGAGATTGAAATTAACCAACAAGTTTGACAGTTATGAAAATAAATATTTTCTAACTGTCTTAGATACTTCAGGTGGCGAATTATATGGATGTAGGATAAATGACAGAAATGGTAATTTTTTGGGTGTGTTGTCTTTCCCTGATACTGTTAAACTTGAAGAGAAGGATGAATTACTCAATTGTACTTTTGGTACTGTTTTTGTAGATTTTGAAGGCAATATCTATTTGGATGAGATTGATTACAAATATATGAAATATCGGATCTGGAAGTACAGCAGGATTAAGTATATTCCAAGAGTTATTGCTAAGTTAAATTTTTTGATAGAAGATATGTGGGTGGATGATTCGGGGAAGATTGACTACAAGGTATCAGGTAAATGGAAATCTTCAGCTCCATTCAATAATTTAGATGGTGATGTGGATGTTTATTTGTTCAGGATATTACCACCCGTTGAGAAAGTATATGCTGTTAGATTCAGGTTGATGGAAGAAAATCGGTTAATTGCAAAGTGGAGAGGATATCAAGATGATGACAAATACTTCTATCTATTGAAATCCCTCTATCTTGGGAAAGACCTGTTGGAGCAATACTGGGTGTATGTAGAAGGTGTTGAAATATATGACAAGGGTTGTAGATCCAATAATATAGATTTTAAAAGAAAATGGGGTTTTTACAGATTTAATTCTGCTTGGGAAAATATTAATCATTGGGAGCGTGTTCTTTCTTCACATATACTAAAAAGATCCAAGGAATCTATATGCATTGGGGATGTAATAAGAAAAGAAGGTGTAGACATAAGTAAAATCAGAATAAGTGACGATGGCTATCTATATTATAGGTATGATGGAAAGTGGTTTAAGCAGGAGCATCCGGGAGGTTGTCGGTTTACAAATGCTGAAATAAAAGGATTTGCCCTAAAGAATAAAAATGTAAAAATAATTCCCTATATTGTTTATAAAGACATAGACCCATATAAAATGAAGAAAGGAATAGAAATTGTGAAGGGTAAAAAAACGATTAGACGATTCAAGTATTATTATTTAGATACACTTTACACAATTAAAAATCTTGGTGTAGATAAAAGCAATAATATCTGGATATATGTAAAATTTTATGACCATGTAGAAGAGCATTTATTCTCAGAAATATTGAAGTTTGATTCTACAGGAGGGTTTAAGAATAGAATAAGGTTAACTATCAAGGAAAAACCTGTTCTCGGTCATGATGGATATATTTATTCTTATGAGAATACAGACAACAACACGATTATCAGGAGATATGAGCCAGACTCAATTGATTATAATGAAATTGATACGAAGGATGATAGAACAAAGATAAATAAATAAGAATTCTCAGGTTATCAGGCTAAAGGAAAAATTCAATATTTCAATTTTTCTTCAGGATAAAACAATATCTAAAAAGGTCTTTCTCTTTAAGCACAATGAATTTGTTTTAAGGAACAGCTTATATTATCACCGTTTAGTTGTAACGACAACATTTAACTTGACTTTTCCCGTAATGGTATTAGTTTACAGAAAAACGGAGGATGGTATGTGCCTTGGTGTTCCTATGAAGATTGTAGAAGTGAAAGGTGATAGTGCCTTATGTGAGTTTTCTGGTTCAAAAAGGGAGGTCTCCCTCAAACTTCTTCCTGAAGCAAAGGTAGGGGATTATGTGATTGTCCATGCTGGTTTTGCCATCCAGAAACTTGATGAGAAGGATGCACTTGAAACATTGAAGATGCTTCAGGAGGCAGGCATAATTTGAAATTTGTTGATGAATTTCGGGATTCAACTGTTATAAGAGAACTTGTTGAAAAACTTCAAAATTTCTCCTTCGCAACCCCTGTGAACATAATGGAGGTTTGTGGTACCCATACTGTATCCATACACCGGTTTGGGCTTCACCGTGTTTTACCAGAAAATGTGAAACATGTTTCAGGCCCTGGATGCCCTGTGTGTGTTACCCCGAATGAATACCTTGACATGGCAATTGCCCTTGCCAGAATGGAAGGTTTTGTCATCACAACCTTCGGGGATATGATGCGTGTTCCTGGTTCTCGTTCCTCTCTGGAAAAGGAAAATGCCAGTGGTGCCGACATCCGTGTGGTTTATTCTCCCATGGATGCCCTGAAGATGGCTGAAAATGAAAAGGACAGGACATTCGTTTTTCTTGCAGTGGGTTTTGAAACAACAGCACCTGGTATTGCAGCCACAGTGAAGGAAGCAAAAAAACTTGGGTTAAAGAACTTCTATATTCTTCCAGGGAATAAGACAATGCCACAGGCATTAAAGGCCTTGATAGACGACCCTGAGGTAAAGATAGATGGCTTTTTACTCCCCGGTCATGTATCAACCATTGTGGGGAGTAATGAGTACAGATTTATCCCTGAAGATTATGGGATTCCATGTGCTGTAAGTGGATTTGAACCCGCTGATATCTTGATGGGTTTTATTTCCATCCTGAGACAGATTAAAGAGGGCAAGCCATCTGTTGAGAATACATACCTGCGGTCTGTGAGGCCAGAAGGCAATATAGTGGCAAAGGCAATCATGAAAGAGGTCTTTGTCCCATGTGATTCTGAGTGGAGGGGAATAGGAGTGATACCAGATAGTGGACTTGATTTAGCCCCTGATTACATGGATTTTGACATAAGAAGAAAGGTTGAAATAGAGATTGAAGAACCTGTGGAGTATCCAGGCTGTAGATGTGGTGAGGTACTTAAAGGGCTTGTCCTTCCACCTGAGTGCCCGTTGTTTGGGAAGGTGTGCACACCTGAAAATCCAGTTGGTGCCTGTATGGTATCAAGCGAAGGGAGTTGCAGTGCATATTACAAATATGGATAAAATACTACTTTCGCATGGTGGGGGAGGAAAGAAAACGCAGGCTTTACTAAAAGAGGTCTTTTTGCAAAGTTTTGGCGCTGGTGAACTGTCAAAACTGGATGATGGGGCTATTTTTGATTCATATGTTATTTCCACTGATTCCTACGTGGTAAACCCTCTTTTCTTTCCTGGTGGTGACATTGGGAAACTGGCAGCAAGTGGTAGTATAAATGATGTTGTGTCAATGGGTGCTGAACCCCTCTATATGAGTGCAGGTTTCATAATTGAAGAAGGTTTCCCTGTGTCTGACCTGAAGCGTATTGTGAAGTCTCTGGCTGATACAATCAAAAGTATAGGGGTTGAACTCATTACAGGGGACACAAAGGTGGTTGAAAAGGGAAAGTGCGATGGTGTTTATATCAATACAACAGGTATAGGAAGGATTGTAAAGGAACTCTCTGTGGAGAGAATAAGGCCAGGGAACCTGGTGGTGATTAATGGGAATATTGCAGAACATGGATTAAGCATTCTGCTTGCAAGGAATGAGTATGGTATTTCTTCAGGAATAAAAAGTGACTGTATGGAACTGTGGACACTTATAAGACCTGCACTTGAACTTGATATAAGATTCATGAGGGATGCTACACGTGGAGGTCTTGCAGCAGTTTTGAATGAGGTGGTGTCCAGTGATTGGGGGATTGAACTCTATCAGGATAAAATTCCCATCAGTGAAGAGGTGAAGGGTATGTGTGAGATGCTGGGGCTTGACCCTCTCACAGTTGCAAATGAAGGCAAGATGGTGATTTTTGTTTCTGAAGATGATGTTGAAAAACTGATTGAAATCCTGAGGAAGCACCCAGGAGGAAAAGATGCAGAGGTGATTGGAAGGGTGGTTGATGATGTCAAAGGGAGAGTTGTTGAGAAGACAGTTGTTGGGACAAGAAGGATTGTTGATATGCCTGTTGGTGAAGGCCTCCCGAGGATTTGCTGATGCATGAGGGTTCTATTGCAAGGAATATAATTGATTATGTTCAGAAGGTTGCAGAGGAGAACCACATCAACACTGTGAAGAAAATTGTTGTGAAACTTGGTAAACTCCATGCTGTTGTTCCTGATGCCCTCCTTTTTTTCTTTGATATAATGAAGAAGGAGGAGAAAATTGTTGAGGATGCTGTGCTCCATCTTGAAGAGGAGGAGATAGTGGTGAGATGCAAAAAATGTAGGAATGAGTTTTCTGTTGATGACAGATACTTTGTGTGCCCTGCATGTGGTTCTCCAGATACAGAGATTATTAAAGGCGGGGATATTCTTATTGTTTCAGTGGAGGGCGAGTAAATGAGATTAAAACTTTTTCCAGAAAACATCCTTGAAAGATTGGCACTTCCTCAAGGCTTTTGACCGTTCCAATGACTTTGTTTTTGACAGCACAGAAATAATTTTAGCAACCTTTACTGAAGTATTCCCTGATAATCCTATCAGCAATTCCTCTATGGGCAGTCCATTCAGGTGCAATCAGGTACTCCTTACGCGCGTACCCTGAAAGCCTGTGAATAATAATACCCTCCCTCAGGTTTTTGAGGAAAAGGATAGCCTTTTCTGCATACTCCTCTGGTGTCTCAAATACCTTCACTTCACCCCTTGAATACATCCTGGCAAGGACAGTATTTTTTACCACATAAAGATGGTGGAGTTTCACACCGTCAATCCCCCAATCAGAAATTGCCCTGGCAGTTTTTATAAAATCCTGGTCATCTTCGCCAGGGAGCCCAATGATTATATGTGCAAGGACATTGATGCTTTTTCGTTTCTTTGCCCTTATTATTGCATCCATGGAATCCTTTGCAGTGTGTTGCCTGTTGACCAATCTCAGTGTGCTGTCATTAACAGTTTGAACACCTATCTCTAACCATAGATGAGTCATTGAAGCGATTTCTTCAATTATGTCAAGAATCTCTGGTTGGAGACAATCAGGCCTTGTTGAAATGGATATGCCAACCACACCATCTATATCAAGAAGGGATGTATAAAGGTTTTTAAGTATTTCTGGAGGTGCATATGTGTTTGTGTATGCCTGGAAGTAAACGATGAACTTGTTTACGCCCCTTTTTTTCAATCTTTCCCTTCCACTCAGGACCTGTTCCCTTACAGGAAGTTCAGGTTTAACATACCTTGCCCTTGAGCCCACCTCATCACAGAAGATACAACCACCAACTCCCTTTGTTCCATCCCTGTTGGGGCACGTGAATCCTGCATCCACTGGTATCCTGTGAACCCTCTCCCCGAATAGATTTTTCCAGTACTCTGATACGAGTAAAAGTTTATTCATCCCTGGATATTCTCATGTATTCCCTGAATTTTTCAGGGTATTTATCCTTAACAAATTCTGCAAGTTCTATGTAAAGTTCCTTTATGAATCTTTCGGGTCTCCACTTTTTCAGTGTGTTTATACCCTGAATAAATTCCTTTTCTCCTTCTTCAATCCTTCCAAGGGTGAAGAGGATTCTACCACAGTAGAGGGAGGCTATTCCTTTATGAACAGGGGAGCCAGTCTCTTTTGCTGCATCCCTGCACGATTTTAGATAGTCCTCTGCCCTTTTATCCCCTTTCAGTGCATACAGTATCCCTAATTCTCCCTTTACCTGGATAAGGGCTTCAGAGTCTTTGAGCACCTCCATTTTTTCCTCAGCCTTTTTCAGATATTCAAGGGCCTTTTTGATGTTTTTCTGTTTTCTATATATTGTCCCAAGTGATGCAAGTGCTGTTGAAATCTCCCTCTGTGCATTTATCTCTTTGAAAATCTGTAAGGCATCAGTGTAATATTTTTCAGCCTTCTCCAGATTTTTCAATGAGAGTTCAATGGTTCCAAGACCTGTGAGTGCAATCCCTTTCCATTTTTTGTCCTTGAAAATTTTATAGAGTTCAATTGCACGATTGTAGCACTTTTTTGCCTCTTTGTATTTTCCCTTTACCCTGTAAACATCCCCTATTGTTATACTCTCAATTGCTTCTCCCCTTATATCACCCACCTGTTGAGAAATCCTGATAGCCCTGTTATAGTACTCAAGTGCCCTGTCATATTTGCCCAGAGAAAAGTACACATTGCCGAGATTGCCCAGAATCTGATGTATGTATATGAGATTCCCTGCTTCTTCTGCAAATTCAAGAGCCTTTGAGTAGTTTTCTGCTGCTCCACTGTAATCACCCTCCACCACAAGAATCAGTGCCAGGTTATTAAGGGATGCTGTAATACCATTTTTGTAGCCTATCCTGTTTGAGGTTTCCAGACAATTCCTGAAATAGTTTTTAGCCTTATTATACTCACCTGTTGCCCTGTAAACACTACCAAGATTACACTGGGTTTTTGCAAGCTGGGCAAGATTTCCCGATTCCTGAAGCAGTTCAAGGTTTCTTTTGAAGAATCTGACTGCCTCTTTATAGTCACCCGTGGTCCAGTTCAGGACACCGAGAAGATTGTTGATTTCCACTTCTGTTTTCATGCGCTTATCAGATTTTCTCACCCTTCTTATGTATTTCTTTGCATTGTTTACCATTTCCATTGCCCTTTCAGAATTTCCCATTGTTCTGTAAATCCAGGCCTTGGTGAGGTAAACCCTGGAACTCAGCAGATTTTTGTTTGTCTTAACTTTACAAAGAAGTGTATCAAGTTCACTGAATAGACTTACGCATTCGTTCAGTTTCCCCAGTTTTTCAAGTGCTTCAATCCTTCCCATAAGTGCCTCAATCTTTGTTTCTGTATCTGGAAGATTGTACATCTTATCGTAAACATCAAGGCTGTCCTTTGCCCTTCCCTGGAGATGGAACACCTCACCAAGCCCCCTGTATGCCTCCTTCAATGAATCAAATTGTACGAGGTTATTCTTGACCATTATGTTAACGGCATTCTGAAAGAGACGAATTGCTTCATTTCCTGCAAACCTTTCAAGTGCCTGCTTGCCAGCAAGGAGTGAATAATGAACAGCCTTGCTCCATTCCTCACTGATAGAAAAATGGTATGCAAGACTGCCGTAAAATTCTTTTATCCTATCTTGATAAACCTTCTCAATTACATTCCCAATTTCATTATGAATTTGTTTTCTCTTTTTCCTGAGTATTGATTGATAAATGACATCTTTGATTATTGCATGGGAGAATATATACTCAAGTTCTTCAATGTTCCCTGGATACACAATTCTTTCAGATGCAGTTTTTTCAAGTATCCCCTGAACAGGTCGTCTTAAAACCTTTTCAACAATAAGGGAGGAGAAATTTATACCAATTGAACTACCCACCCTTAAGGTCTCTTTGGCCATATTGCCAAGCCTGTCAATCCTTGCCATTATCATTGAAAATATGTTCTCAGGGAATATATTGTCTATGCTTTTCTCAACAGGTTGCCATTTATCGTCTGTCTTCTTTATCAAACCTTTTTCTTTAAGATATAGTATAAATTGCTCTATATAGAAAGGATTTCCTTCAGACCGTTCAAGAACATTCTTCTCCAGTTCAGAGGACAGGCTTCCACCTTTCAGAATTTCCTCAATCAGACTTTTTGATGCCCTGTATGATAGCCCTTTGAGTGTTATCTTTTTTACACTGTCTTTCCTGAACGGGAATTTAGGATGCTCAGGTCTTGAAGAAAGAATAAATATTGTGTTTTTGAGAACCCTTGAGAGGTATTCAAGTGCCTCAATTTCTTCTTCCCTTGCTGCATTCAGGTCGTCCAGAATGGTTATGCATTGTTCTCCTGTTGAGAGAATAAAATATCTGATACCATCAAAGAGGTTTTCCTTTTTTATTTCAGGGGGCAACATAAGAATGGACATATCCTCAATGTAGGATGCAAAGAGCATATGGGATAGCAATTGAACCCTTTTATTCAGTTCCTCCCTTATGTTTTTTTTGTGGATAGTCCTTACATACCTTTCCAGTGCCTTTCTCTTTTCATCAGGTGAGAGTTCTTCATTAATATTGAGATAGTCCATTATCATTGAACTGAACAATGTGTAAGTTGGTTTCATGATGTCTGCGTTGCCCCTTAATACAGAGAACCCCTTCCCACGCATTATACCATCTATTTCGTGGAGCAGTCGTGATTTTCCTATCCCTGCCTCCCCTTCTATAAGAATAAATTTTTCACCAGAAGTAATCCAGTCCAGTATCTTTTTCACTTCTTTTTCTCTACCCACAAACCTGTAATGAATTGGAGAAAACCTTGCCCTGCCAGTGGGGGTATAACGCTTCAAGGGTATCTTTTTCCCTTTTACCCTGACAGGCTCAAGTTCCTTAAAGAGAAATCTGTTCTTTGTGATTCGGAAGATTTCTGAAGAGCAAATCGGTCTTCCATCAGAGGAGTGTGATAACCTCGCAGATGTATTCACTGCATCCCCAATAACTGTATATTCCTTCCTCCACTCATTCCCGATAACACCTGCATAGACATATCCATAATTAACCCCGATTTTAATCCTGATTCCAGGATACATTTCTGCTATCTCAGCAATTGAAATGGCGGTTAACACAGCCCTTTCACAATCGTTTCCCGTTGATACTGGTGCACCAAAGAGAAGCATTAGTTTGAATCCTTCAGGATTTATAGAGTCAAGTAGATGGAGTGAGCCACCGTACTTCAATACTATATCAAGGGTATCAGTGAAGAATGATTGTAAGAGGTAAATATCCGGAGATTCTGGTTTATAACCAGAAACAACCACAAATATTGATGCAACTGGACGGAATTCATTGGGGGAGGTGTCAACACCTGGGAGCAGGAGTGTTTCAGGTGAGAATTTGTGGGTGTAGAGCCCTTCAGCAGAAACCTTCACTCCCTTTTTTGAGTATGTGTGTATAATTTCTCCTGGCTTTGCCCTGTCTTCTTCCTCTGCAAGTTTTTTTACAGTTTCACCAGAGAGGAAGATTTCAGCCCTCCTTGTGTCTCCGAGGAGTGCCTTAAGGTATTCACCACTGGACGTTATCACTTTCATTGTCAGATTGAGTTTTCCTGCAGGTGTTGCCATTCCAGAGAAGGTTTTAAGTACCTCCATCATTTCTCTGGCACACTCTCTGGCATCTTTTTGTTCCTGAAACTCCACAAGTATTGCGTCACCTGCAAACTTTAGAACATCCCCACCAGTCTTTTTCACAACCCCAAGCATCATGTCAAAATACGCATTCAGTACCTCAGTAAGAATTTCAGTCCCTTCCAGGCCAAAGGATGCAAGGTATTCACTCATTCTGGTGAATCCAGAGATATCAGCAAAGAGAAGAGTACCTCTTTTTATCTGTAAGCCATCCTCAAGTATGGAAAGATTTACAGGGAGGAAAGGGTTGTTCTTTTTCCTCACCAGACCTCCAGAACCCTCCGCTTTTTCTTATAAGGCTTTGAAGAGAACACAAATGAAGACAGAATTGCCTGTTGTATCTCATTGGTGTTCTTCTTTGTGGTATAAATAAGGCTGATTGGTTCTCCTTTTTTCACCTCGTCTCCCACAGTTTTAGGAATCCTTATCCCAGCAGCATGGTCAACAGGGTCTTCCTTTCTGGTTCTTCCTGCACCTGTCATCACTGCTGCCAGACCTATTTTATATGCATCAATCTCTTGTATTATCCCTGAGGTTGGTGAGTGCACCACATAAGGTTCAGAGTGCAAGGCAACTTCATCCAGGTTACCTCCATGAAGCATTACCATCTCCCTGAATCTATTCAGGGGTTCTCCAGAAGCAACCAGGTTTTGTGGGTCTGTATCAATACCTGCAAGTTCCAGCATTCCATTGGCAAGGGCAAATGTTACCTCTTTTACATCTTCTGGTCCTTCACCTTTCAGAATATCTATTGCCTCAAGTACCTCTATTCCATTGCCCACTGCATACCCGAGTGGTGTGTCCATGTCAGTAAAGAATACCTTCATTCTTACACCAGCCTGTTCTGATACCTTCATCATGGATTCTGCAAGTCTTTTTGCCTGGTCAAGGGTTTTCATAAATGCACCCTTACCAACCTTCATATCTATAACAAGTCCTTCAATATCTTCAGCAAGTTTCTTTGACATAATACTTGAGGTGATTAAGGGAATGGATTCCACAGTTGCAGTCACATCCCTGATTGCGTAGAATATTTTATCAACAGGTGCAATGTCCTCGGTCTGTGAAATGATTGAACAGCCAGTCTTTTTCAGCACCTGCTTGAACTCCTGAATGGTCAATCCAGTTCTATATCCATTTATTGATTCCATCTTATCAACTGTTCCACCAGTGTGCCCCAATCCCCTACCAGAAATCATTGGCACAATGATGCCAGCAGAGGCAACAATGGGTGCAAGGCAAAGACTTATCTTATCCCCAACTCCTCCTGTGGAATGTTTATCAATCTTTTTACCAGGAATATCTGAAAGGTCAATTTTTATCCCTGAATTGAGCATGGCATCAGTAAGGTGAAAGGTCTCTTCAAAGTCCATACCATTTAGAAATACAGCCATGAGAAAAGCAGAAATCTGATAGTCTGTGATTTCCCCTGATTTTGCTCCATCCACAAAAAAACTTATCTCTTCCCTGGAGAGTTTCTCTCCGTCCCGCTTTTTCCTTATTATCTCAACAGCCCTCATCCCCACCCCCCGCACCCTTTGGGGTCAGTCATTAACAAGTAACATTTTCCATTCATCAAACACCTCCAGAATTTTCTTATGTTCTTTCTCAGGCAACCTTTTGTATAACAATATGTTACTGTGTTTTGAGGTCTTTGTTATTTCAGAGATTTTCTTCCAGGTTAGGTGACATCTGTCCCTTAATAAGACCACCAGCACCTTTCTTTCATAAGAGGGCTTGTGTTTTTTAAAGGATATTTCCTTTAAACCGAAATTTTTATTCATATATAGAATAACCTCATCGGGCTCAATGGGTTTTCTTATCTTTGCCTCTCTTCTTTCTTTATTCATTCTGGATAAAACATCATTCATGGTGGCTGAATCTCCATAAATTAGTATGTTCTGTGATTTCACTCTCATAACAGGTGGTTCTTCCATATCCATTAAGTGGAAATCGTAGAATTCCTCTTTTGAATAAAAGTATGAGAGTGCAAGGGATGGGTCTATGTGAACGGGTTTTTCCATGTATTCTTTAAGGCTTGACCATCTGTATGATAGTGGGTTATCGGTGATTTTTGCCTTTACAGGATTTAAGTGAATATACCTTAAGACCACAAGAAAATAACTTTTTTTGTCAACAAGTATGCTTTTATATCTGTCTCCAAGTAGATGCCCCCATCTGTCCCATTTTTTATTAAACCACTGAACGTATCTTGTAAGGAACTTTTGTAAGATTTTTGATAGGGGAGTGAACCCTGTTTCAATAAGAAGGTGAGCATGGTTGTCCATGAGACAATAGCCATAAATTTTTGCACCATGTGAATTTGCAAAGTTTCTTAAGTTTTCAAGGAAGAATATCTTATCTTCAGGGGAGTAAAATATATTACTCCCTTCAATCCCTTTTATTATGACATGGTGTATGGCACCTTCAAAATCTATACGGATAGGTCTTGCCATGGGAAGATTGTAAAGGAAGGAAGGATAAAAATCAAGGGAAAATGTTACTTGTTAATGACTGACCCCAAAGAATAAAGGGGGGCAAAGCCCCCCTTGGTCTGGCTTCACAAGTATTTTTATACCACGCCAAATGCAAGCATTGCCTTTGCGACCTTGATGAACCCAGCAATGTTTGCACCAGCCAGATAGTTCCCTTTCACTCCATATTTCTCTGCTGCTTCAAGTGATGCCTTGTGGATGTTCTTCATGATCTTCTGAAGTTCCTCGTCCACCTTCTCCCTTGGCCAGCTCAGCCTCTGGCTGTTCTGTGCCATTTCAAGACCACTGACTGCAACACCACCAGCATTTGCTGCCTTTGCAGGGCCATAAAGAACGTTGTTGTCCAGATATATCTTTATAGCATCAAGCGTGGATGGCATGTTTGCTCCCTCACCAACACAGAAGCAACCATTGTTTACCAGTGCCTGAGCATGTTCACCATTTATCTCATTCTGTGTTGCGCATGGAAGGGCAATATCAACCTTTATACCCTGTTCCTTAATCACATCCCAGACAGACTTTCCTTCATAGTAAGGCAGGTTGTATTTCTCTGCGTACTCTTTGATTCTTCCCCTTCTGACATTCTTGAGTTCCATTATGAATGCCAGTTTATCAGGGGTTATTCCAGTCTCATCAACCACAGCACCACTTGAATCAGATACGGTGATTGCCTTACCACCAAGCTGGTTCACCTTCTCAATGGCGAATTGGGCAACATTACCTGAACCGCTTACTGCAATTTTCTTGTCTTTAAGGTCTGTTCCTCTTGTTGCAAGCATCTCCTGGACAAAGTAGACAAGACCATAACCTGTTGCCTCAGGCCTTATTAGACTTCCACCATATTCAAGCCCCTTGCCAGTGAGAACACCAGTGTGCTCGTTCACAAGTTTCTTGTAATAACCATACATGTAGCCAATCTCTCTACCACCAACACCAATGTCACCAGCAGGAACATCTGTGTCAGGTCCAATGTGTCTGAAAAGTTCCCTCATGAAGGCATAGCAGAATCTCATGACCTCTCTGTCTGACTTGCCTTTTGGGTCAAAGTCTGAACCGCCCTTTGCTCCACCCATGGCAAGCCCTGTAAGGGAGTTTTTGAATATCTGCTCAAAGCCCAAGAACTTAATGATACTGAGATTAACGGATGGATGGAATCTCAGACCACCCTTGTATGGACCTATTGCACCATTGAACTGGACCCTGAAACCCCTGTTCACATGGATTTCACCCTTGTCATCCTCCCATGGAACCCTGAACATTACGACCCTGTCCGGCTCAACAATTCTTTCGTAGATTTTCGCCTTCACAAATTCGGGATGTTTTTCAACAGTGGGTTCAAGGGTTGTTAGAACTTCAGTAACCGCCTGAATAAACTCCTTCTGCTCTGGATCCTTCTCCTTCACCTTGGCAATAACATCCTGAATAACAGACATATCAACCTCCCTTTTTGTTTTTTTTGTTAAAATTTTCACAATATTCTCTGTCTGGATACTAATAACATTTTAAAAGGAGATGTCAAGGGTTTTTGTGGGTAAAATCACAGGGACACTTGACACATAAATTGATTGTGTTATCTTTTTCCAAAAACGTGCTACATAAGGAGGTGGAGATGTTTTTTATTTTGTTTTCCTTTCTTGTTAAGTTTAATGTAGATTGTTCTGGAAATCCTGTTCCTCAGGGTGGATTTGTTGTTGTTGATACATTGAAGGTGCCGCTTAACGAGAAGGGTTCTGCTGCGTTACAACTTGAACAGGGGAATTATTCCTTTACCCTTGCCTTACCAGGTTACAGAGTTCTTAAGGGAAGGATTGGTGTTATGGGGGATACCACAATAACACTTTCTCCTGAACCTATGAGTTATTACATTCCAGGCATAGTTGTTATTGCTGATAGGTACAAAAAGAATGTCTCTGATGTGTCTGCCTCTGTTGGATTTGTATCAAGGGATGATATTGCACTCAGTGGAGCATTCACCACAGCAGGTGCACTTGAACTCGTTCCAGGTGTCTCTATACAAAGAACAGGTCTGTATGGCAGGAGTGACATTATTATCAGGGGTATAGGGACAAATGGCAGGAGACTTGGGGTTTATGTTGATGGCAGGCCAGAGAAGATGACCCTTTTTGATTGCAGTATAACACATGCTCTTCCCCTGCACAATGTGGATAGAATTGAGATAGTGAAGGGACCATTTGCATCACTCTACGGTTCAGAAGCAGAAGGTGGGGTGGTGAATATCATCACCAGGATACCAAACACAGGAATACACATAAGGGGTGGAAGTTATAACACGGGAGAGATTGAGATTTCAGGAAGACTTGAATTACAACCACATACAATCTGGGCAACGGTTAAGGGGATGAGGTCTGATGGCCATCTTGAGCACTCAAAGTTTTCTGGGGAGGATTATCAGGGTGGTTTCACAGGTTCCATTCTTAACTGGTATTTGAAAGGCAATTATAAATACTTTTCAGGCTGGAAGCAGGAGCCACTTGCTGTTGGGGATACTGGAGCGCCATCGAGTGAACAGGTTTACAGAAGGGGCTCTTTTGACCTGGAGATAAAGAGGAACATTCCTTCTGGGGAGATAAAGATTAAAGGTTTCAGAACCTTTGGACACCACATATTCAGTGATGGATGGGAATCCAGAGACAGAACAAGTGGGCTCTTCCTTGATTATACTGTATTGGGTATAAAAAACTTAATGGGTGTAGCAGGAATTCACTACCGGGATGGGTATGGAGAAAGGATTGGCACGCCAGGAGCAGAGTTCTGGAAGAGTGATTTCAGCCCATTTGTTCATGGAAGTTTTGAATACGGATTCCTTATAGTTACTGGTGGTGGAAGATATACAATATCAAATGTTTGTGGGAATGGTTCATCTGTTGAATACAAAATGCATGGGTATGATGGTGGCATTGTTCTCAAAACACTCCTTGGTAAATTCAGGGCAAGGTATGATAAGGGATTCAAGATACCATCAATCAGTGAGACGTTTCTCTTCCCATCAGGTAATCCCTCTCTGAAACCAGAGAATATAAAGAACATAGAGGCTGGTTGGTCTTATAATCTAAGGGGAAGATTCTATGTTGACCTTTCTGTTTTTAACACATATACAGAGAACTTTATCAGGACTGTTCCAACTGGAAGTATGCCACCCTTCAGGTTTGAGAATGCTGACACCCTGAATGAAAAGGGGGTTGAGGCAATGGTCAGGATTGTTCCTCTAAATGGATTTGATGTATCTGTGGGATATATTGCCCTTGATAGAGGAACAAAGACACTTGGTGTTCCTCTGAATACCTGGAATTTTAAGGCAATATACACGCACAGCAACATAACTGCCATGCTTGATGGAAGATGGGTTTACAATTACTTTTCAGGTGACAACTTTACATTGCCCAGAAATGACTATATAGTAGTAAATATAGGTGCAAGGATGAATCTGTTTAAGAAGGGATACGTTCAGGTAAACATAGAAAACATACTGGATACAGATTACAGTATATATGTGGATATTCCAGGTTCATCAGGATTTTACAGGATGCCAGGAAGGTCTTTTTATCTGTCAACAGGGTATGAGTTATGATAACTTTACTTGTAGGTTTTACTGTTCTTGCTTCAACGTCTGATATTGAGTATGTCCTATCACATCTTGGTGATGGGGTTTTTGAGGTGCGAGAGATTGTGCCCGGTGGCATGTGCCCCGGACACTTTGACCTCTCTCCCAAAGATGCATATCTACTGGCAAATGGTGATATTCTCATCTCACATGGATGGGAGGGATGGCTTAAAAAGGTTGAGAAACTTGAATCTCATCCTGAAATCTACACGGTTAAGACAAAGGGGAACTGGATGGTTCCATCTGTTATGAAGCAGGCATGTGATGAACTATATATCCTGTTGAGGCAAAGGATAAGTGATTCTGTTAAAGTAAAAAAACTTGAGAAAAACAGGAATGCCTTAATGGGACTTATTGATTCCCTTGATATGGAAATAAAACACCTTTCATCCCCTTTGAAAGGCATAAGGGTAGTTTGTAATGAGTTTGTGAAAGACCAGCTGGAGTATCTTGGGATGGATGTGGTCAAAACATTTCCTTCTGGAAGTGATGTAACACCTGAAAACATAAAAGAGGTTCTGAAGGTCAGGGATGTAAAGATTATTGTTGAAAATCTACAGAGTGTGGGGAAGACAGGTGAAGTTGTCTCCAGGGAGATGCAGATTCCCCTTGTTGTTATATCAAATTTTCCATTGGACAGGGATTATCCAGGCACAATGATTGAGAACGTGAAAAAGTTGCTTGGAATTTCCAGTAATGATTGAGATTAGAAATGTCTCAATTATAAGAGAAGGTATCTACATTCTAAAAGGGGTTAGCCTGAGTATAAAGAAGGGAGAGTTTGTTGCTATTGTGGGACCTAACGGTGCAGGTAAGACAACCCTTCTTGATGTTATAACAGGTTTTATCAAACCCACAGAGGGCGTTGTGGTCATTAACAATAAGCGGTCAGATACAAAGATTTACACTGGTGAAAATATAGGATATGTATTTCAGGAGGAATATTCAAGGAGCAACATACCCCTTACTGTTGAGGATGTTGTTTGTATTGGTGGGTACAAAAGGTCTGGTGGCAGTTTTTTCCATCTAAAAGGAAACCCGGGATTGATAGATAAGGCCCTTGAGGAGGTAGGGATAAGCAACCTGAAGCACAGGAATGTGAGTAATCTTTCCGGTGGAGAGAGGAGAAAGGTATCCATTGCGAGGGAGTTGAGCAGGGAGGTGGAGGCTCTGCTCCTTGATGAGGTGCTTGCTAATCTTGACCCTCCAGCCCAGATTGATATAAATGGGCTGATTCAAAGACTGCATGAGGAACTGGGTATTACCATTGTATTTGTAACCCATCTTTTGCATTATCTACCTGAAAGGGTGGAAAGAATAGTGGGTTTAAAAAATGGAGAGGTGCTTTTTGATAACCCAAGGAGCAGAATCACAAGTGGAATGCTTGCCGAGCTGTATGGTTGTGATGAAAACAAACTGAGCAAATATGTGGGAACTTTTCGGATATAAGTTTTTCCAGTATGCGCTTATTGCAGCCCTTCTGGGAGGTGCATCCCTGGGAATTGTGGGGGTATGGGTGGTTCTAATTGGTATTCCTTTTATTGGGGTCGCACTATCCCATGCTGCATTTGCAGGGGGAGTTGTTGGGATGCTTCTTGGGATTAATCCTGTATTTATGGCCTTTGTGTTTTCCCTTATTGCATCTTTATCCATTGGCCCCCTTTCTGAGAGGAGCAGGATTGAACCAAACATCAGTATAGGTATCATTTTTTCCCTTGTCCTGGGTATAGCCTTTCTTGGAATTGGATTTATGAAAGGGTCAAGGAATGAGGCATTTTCTTTGATATGGGGAAGCATCTTAACTTTATCCCGATGGGATATACTCATGATAACGGTGTTTTTCTTTTTTGTATTGTTGTTTCTTTTAAAGTTCAATATGGAGATTAAGGCAATCATATACAATAAGAAGGTTGCCCATGTTGCTGGAATACCTGTTTCCAGAATCTTTTATCTCCTTCTTTTTGTCACAGGTTTTACTGTCACTGTGAATCTGAATACAGTTGGTGGTCTATTGATATTCAGTCTCCTTATAAACCCCTCATCAGCAGCAAGCCTTATAGCAAAGAGAATTGAACAGATGTATCTGCTCTCTGCATTGTTTGGTGTTGTTTCATGTGTATGTGGTTTACTTGTTTCAGCCCTCTTCAATGTGCCTTCAGGGAGTGTTATTATCATAGTCTCAAGTGTGATTTTCCTTGTAACCTTTCTCCTGAACAGGAGGAGGATTGCAGAAAAGAGAGTTTGATAGAATAGCGGACAGATGGAAGAATTCAGAGAAGGTTGAAAGAGCTGCAAGGAGGCTTCTGAGAAGATTCATGAAGAAAAGGGGTTTTTCAATGATACTGGATGTGGGATGTGGAAAAGGGGTTCTTCTTCCCGTACTGGAGGATTTTTTTAAGGATGCCAGGATAATTGGACTTGATTTTTCACATGAGATGCTCAAGTCCCTGTCCCATCACTGCCAGAAAATTCAGAGCAGGGCAGAGGAGATTCCAATGAAAGAAGGCTCTGTTGACCTTCTCATAACAATGAATGCATTTCCCCATTTTGAGGATAAAGAGAAGTTCATTAGAGAGGCATGCAGGGTTTTAAAGGAAGGAGGTGCGCTTGTTATACTCCATTCTATTAACAGGAAGAGGATAAACAGGTTTCACAGGTCACTTAAAGGACCTCTCAGAAATGCCATGATGCCCTCTCCCAGGCATGTCCTATCCATGATGAAAAAAGCTGAATTTAAGACAGACTGGTATGAGGGGAAAGGTCTGATTATTATTGGTGAAAAGAAGGGACGTTAGGTTGAAAAATTTGACATTAGTCATAACTTTTTAATTCCCAAAAAGATAAATCTTAAATTTTATCACTTGTCCTATTTGAAAAATTGATAAATTGGTCTTCCTTCACTTGCTGGGTACTTGAAAAATTTGTAAATGTGTTTAAAATAATTAAGAGAAAACGAAAAGGGCAACTATGGTTCATAGTTATCTACATCTTAGATGGAAAGAGATGAAGGAAAAAGATTATCAGTTATTGGTACATACATTTGATGAGCCAGTATGTTTGGTTGATGAGGAAATGAGGGTGATAGAAGCCAACAGTAAATTTTTATCTTTTTTTGAAACTTCAATGAATGAGCTGGCCGGGAAATCTCTCTTTGCAAGTTTGTTAGGGAAAAGGGGAAAGATCAAAGATGATGAGTTCAGAATATTAATAAAAAATCTTCGTAAAGGCAAAGTAATTAAATATATGCGTAAAGGTCAGGAGCGAAAAATTTTACTATTTCCTTTAACTCCCAGAGCTTCAGTGAATAAATTTGGTTACATTATGTTACTCACTGAACCACGGAAGGAGGATACAGAGACTGGATTTGGTTTACACGATTATGTTGAAATAATCTCCCATGTTTACGGATATATTTATCTTCTTTCAAAGGATGGACAGATACTGAAAGAAGTTCTCCCGCCCCCTGATGTGGATGATAAATACCGGATTGCAGGTAAAAGACCACAGGAATTTCTTGATAAGAAAGAAGCGGCAATGATACTTGAGAAAATAAAAACAACTGTGGAAAAGCGCGTCACGACACACTATGAAATTGAATGGCGTTCAACTGAAGGGAAAAATTTTTATAAAGTTAAATTCGTTCCTTTTAGAAAAGATAATGTGTTGGCATATGTTCATGATATTACCGAGCAAAAAAAGGTTGAAAGGGAAAAGGATGAATTTAGAAAGATGTATTATCAGGCCCAGAAACTTGAAAGTATTGGCAGGTTGACTGCTTATATTGCGCACGATTTTAATAATATATTACAGGTTGTGCGTTCCAATGCAGAGCTTTTGAAAGAGCTCAAACCACCTGTAGATTGGAATGAAGCCAGAGTATGCATTGAAGAAATATTGAAATCAGTAGATTCAGCCTCAACAATGATAAAGGCACTTTTAACCTTCTCTGGTAAGCACCCCCATTCTCCGGAAGTTGTTAATCTCAATAAAGAGATTAAAAACCTTCTGCCCATGCTAAGGAAGGTAACAGGTGAAAGAATAAAGGTCAGATTTTCGTCTCATAAAAATCTATGGAAGGTTTTAATAGATCCTTCACATCTTGAAAATATACTGATGAATCTTGTTGTGAATGCAATTGATGCAATGGGTGAAGAGGGTGAGATTAAAATATGCTTGAAAAACGTCAATATTGAGGATATTGGGGTGAAAGATATTACCCTTTTTCATCCAGGTGATTATGTTTTATTGACGGTCGCGGATACAGGAATTGGAATGGATGAGGATACGATAACCCATATCTTTGAACCATTTTTTACAACAAAGGGAAAAGGGAAGGGCACAGGGTTAGGACTTTCTACTGTATACGGACTTGTTAAACAGAACAAAGGTTATATTAAGGTCTTTAGTGAGAAGGGAAAGGGAACCACCTTTGAAATATACTTTCCGAGATATTCCGGAAAAGTGGATAAAAAAATTGTGGTCAAAAAGAGATACAGCCTGTTTAAACCAGATGAAATTAATATTTTGCTTGTAGAGGATGAAGAGATGGCATTAAAAGCAATAGCTTCTCTGTTAGAAAAAAAAGGTTTCAAGGTTTTTTCAGCAAATTCACCCTTGCTTGCAGTTGAAATTGCTGAGAAACACCGTATAGACTTATTAATTACAGATGTGGTGATGCCTGAAATGAATGGGGTTCAACTTTCCAGAAAACTTAAGGAAAAAAATCCCTCTTTGAAAGTTATTTTTATGTCAGGATATCCTGCAGATATTGTTGAAAAGGATGGTAAATTAAAAAGCATTGAGAATTATTTGAGAAAACCCTTTACTTTTGACCAGTTACTCTCTAAAATTGAAAGTATTTTAAAAGAAAAACAGAGTTAAAAATTACTTGAAAAATTTCCCTTTTCT
>QNDZ01000007.1 GCA_003646055.1 bacterium | reverse complement strand
TGCAAGAAGTGCACTCCAGAATGCTGCAAGTGTTGCTGCCCTGCTTATCACAACAGAGGCACTCATTGCTGAGATTCCTGAGAAGAAAGAAACACCTGCTGCCACACCTGGTGGTGGCGGATATGACATGTATTAAGGATTAAGGGGGGGCAGTATGCCCCCCTATTTTCCAGGAGGTGAGGGATGCCAATATACGAATACAAATGCACAAAGTGTGGTCATATCTTTGAAGAGTTAAGGAGTATGGCTGATGGAGAAGGTGCCACATGTCCGAAATGTGGTGCTCCTGCAAAAAAAATCTTTTCAGGGAGTGTGGGTTTTATATTCAAGGGTTCGGGTTTCTATATAACTGATTACAAAAATTCCTCCAATGGGAATGGGAAAAAATCAGGAGAAGTGTCTCCTAAAAAGGAGAAGTCAACGTCTAAAAAACAATCAACCTCCTGACCTCCCCATTTATTCTCAACAGATAGATTCCTGAGCAAGAAAACCACACTATGTCACCCTTGCTTACAGAAGATTTTTCAAAAATTATTCTTCCAGTGGCATCGTATACTGCCACTACCCCATTTATACTGTTATCAAATGTAAAGGCTCTTGATGTTATAAAGCATGTTTTTTCCTTTTTATCCTGATTTATATACACACCCGTGCCACCTCTTGCAAGCCAGAGGCTTGCATTCAGAAAAACAATCCTATCATCATACTCATTCCATCCATCATAGAGGGTATTGCCTGGACTTCCAGTACCATCATCACATGGAGAAGAATCACCTATTAAAACAACCCTGCCATTACCGAAGGTACATGATGCCACCACAGCAAGGTTCGTACCATAAAGTATCACACCTGTTGCTGATGGATTGTATGAGTTTTCAATACGTGCCACATCCCCAAGGTGGAAGGAAATGCCCCGTGCCACACCAAAGTCGTTTTTGATTATTGGGTTGTTTGTATCAGGAATGATTGTGAATGTGTCTGAAACACTGTTGGGAGATTCCCCTGTTGTATCAAGGTGCATACCAAAGGAATCAAGGATTCCAAGGTCGTTGAAAACCCTCGGAGAATCCCATCCATTGTTGTTTCTATCAGAGGCATTATGGTCTGCCACCATGAAAAGGCCTCCACCATTCCTCACAAAATTGAAGATTGCCTGTTTTTCAGAATAGGAGAAGGGATTCTGGGGTTCAGGTATTACAAAAACATCAAATTTTGAGAGGTCAAGTGGAGAGGACGTTCCATAGGTTATGGAAGATTCTGGAGGAAGTGTCTTTACCTCCCATCCAGCACTGTGGAGTTCAAATCCCCAAGCAGATATTCCACCAAGCCAGTCTGATTCAACTGAGGGGTCTGGTGGATAGGGGTCTGGCCAATCCCGGTCAATCACCCAATCTGCATTACCTGCGTCCTCCTCCTTGGTAAAATCAAAAAGTATCCTGTATTGTGATGTGGATGTATCACCCACTGTGTATGAGAAGGTATCTGAATAAGAAATATTACTGCTGTCATCCATTGCAAAACCAAAGTATCTCACAACATCCCCACCGTTTGCTGGAGGAATTGTGTAAAAGAATGTGTCCGATTTTACACTGTCGTGCCAGACACCATCAAATGATTGATACGCTATGGAGTAAAACAGGCTGTCCACCAAAACTGCACTGTTATCAACAATCCTGACCATCACCATGCATTCCTGCCCTCCAGCAGGGGTATATGGCAGTCTTGACCAGTCCCTGAATTCCGGGGGTGCATCACCTGCATCATAGTAGAGTTCAATAAACTCATAGATGTATGATGATGCATCAGAAACCTCTGTAATAACAAGACCTGCATCATTTCCACCACTGGCACCTGAACCAGGGTCTGCCTCGCCACTTGCTCTTGAATACCAGGTGTTTGAACCTGTTGATTCCCTATACCATGACTCCCCTAAATTCATCGTGAAAAGGGTTGTATCAATCATTACTCCATTGTTGTTGTAAAGGCTGAAGGTTTCATCACCATTTATCTGCGGGATTGCCCCCTGTGAATTCACAAAAACAACATTTGAACCAAGTGTTATACCCCAGAAGGACTCAAATGATGCCTTATCAGCATCCCTTGAAACAATCACATACTCACCAGGCAGTACATTTACATCACCGAAGGTGTAATCGTGATAGGCATTGTACTCTTTAAGGGTGTATCCATTGAGATTAAGAGCGATTATAAGTAAAAACATAAAACCTCCTGTTTTGATAGACCACTTATGTTAATAAAATTTTTTCCATTGTCAAATAGAAATTTCTGAATGTAGAATATAAAAAATTTTTGTAAAGGAGAAGGAAAAAGAAGGATTAATTCTTTTTTCTGTCCTTAATAACCTTTTTAAGATAGGTATAATCCTTTGCCTGGTCCCATAGATAATCGAAGAGCATTGCAGCCATCTTAGCAAGACCAGGATGCTCTATAACAATCATTGTTAAACTCTTATTGGGGGATTTAACATCGTCCAGTGCCATTAAAACATAGCGCCTGTCAAACACATACATTTTTATGGGGAGTTCCTCAATAACCCTTGCTTTTTCACCTGCAGCAACACATTTCTTTATATGTGTGTAGGTTGCCTCAAGGTCTTCCTCATGTTTGTATTCATACAACACCCTTACTGTGACTCCATATTTCAGTATTTCAAACTCTGCATCCTCCTGTTCATCAAGCCTGTTCACCCTTCCTTTGTATGCATAAGGGGGTCTGACAAAACCAAGCATCTCAAACTGTGTGTTTTTGACAAGGCATACATACTTCTCATGGATTGATGGGGCATTGGTTATAATCTCTATATAATCAGAAACATCAACATTCTCCATACCCTTACTGAACAACGGTCTCAAGGACTCACTTATACTGCTCGCAAGTTTTATTCTTTTATCAAGGTCACTTTTAAACTCAAGTATCAAATTATTGAACGCCCTCTCAGGGTCAACTGCCTGATACATCTTTTTCTTTCCCATCTTCTTCTCTATACACATCCCTTTCAGTATCAATTTCTTGGTTATTTCATACACCTTTGTTCTGGGAATGCCTGTGAATTCATGAATCTCCATGGCTGTTAATTCTCTTTTCATAAGAAGGGCCATGTATATCTTTGCCTCATTCTCAGACATACCCAGTTCCATCATCTGTTTATAGTATTCATCAAACATCCTATCCTCCATGATCCTGTCTCTGCCCATGGATTTATAATGTATAATAATACTCCATACGTGTCAAGTTATTAAAATTTTTTCCCTTAGGAGCATCGCCTTTTCTCTACAGACCCATCATTGGAGACAGAATACCAAAATAAACACCTTTAGGAATACCAGCAGGAATCAGGGAAATATTGAATTGATAAAAGGTGTCTGCTGAGGACGGGTACTGTATTTTTATAATACTCAACCTATAAGGGTAGTCTTCCAGAATGTGCTTCAGTGTGTCATCTGAAGCAACACAGGGGCCACAACCAACATTGGTAAAAACCTCTCCAATAAGCATCCTGGATGTTATATAAAACCTTGAAGTTCTCGTTAGGGTATCATTCGGAGGATAAATATCAGCTGAAAAGAAGTCTTTAAAACCCAGAAGAGTGTTTTATATCACCATCTCCTATATTTTGTTACCTACTTATTCTGTATCAGTTTTTAAAGAGTTGTCAATTGCTTTTGTATAACGTAGAAAAGGCCGTGTGTATAGCAATGGGGTGAAGTCTGGAGCTATGGATGTTTTGCTTCTACACTTTAAGTGATTCCAGGTTTAAAACAAATACTTGAAGACCCCGGCCCGGGTGGAGCCGGGGGGTCTATTCCTGAACGAAAAAGGCAAGTTTTTATTTGAGTAAAATCATTCTTTGTTTATCTTTAAATCCTCCTGCCTTCATCCTCACAAAGTATAATCCAGATGGCAGCTCAAGGTGTATTCTGTAATAACCAGGGTTTAAATACCTGTCCACTGGAATCTTCACAAGCCTCCCTATCGCATCAAAGACCTCTATCCTCACCCGGCTCCTCTCTGGAATCTGAAAACCGAGATCCCCTTTCCCAATACCTGGAACAGTCAATGCAAAAATATCTGGAATGCCTCTTATGCCTGTTGCCCCTTCTCTGTAGTAAACAGTATCAACCAGATCACCGGCAAAAGTAACTACGGTTATAATATCTCCAAGGGAGTCAACACCAATTGTCTGATTTATATCGTCTATCCTGATACCCGACATGTCCTCTCTGTGCTCTATAGAAAGCAGTCCTTCATATATTCCTGTGTTCCTGTCTGTTTCAACAAGACCAAGGGCAATTCCATCTGGATAAACAGAACTTCTTACAACAACACAGCATACTTCAATCATTGAGGGTGTTCTATCTATTCCGTAGACTATAACCTTAAGTGTATCCTCATTCCAGAGTGTATCCACAGGAATGGTATCAAGGAGTATCTTAATTGAATCAACATAAAGGGGTTCACCAGGTGCATAATCAAGATACCCTGTCTCAAAGGGATAAAAAGTGGCCGGGCCTTCAATCATCCCTGCAATTTCAACAGAGTCTGTCTCTGCCCAGTAGTTATTTGTGAGGTCCTCAAGGATGGTTCCATCATTTTTATAGTCAACATCACTCTGGTATGTATTGAAGTAAACATTGCTCCAGTTTATGAAAAGGGTATCATCCCCAGTAACATACCCGAGGCCTACTCCCGTTGAATTCAATGCTCCATTTTCACAGATTGAACAGGAATCAACCAGTATCAAGCCACCGTCACTAAAGAATGCACCACCTGTAGAATCAGAGATATTAAGTGAAAATAGACTGTTTTTCAGTTTCACCCTTGCTCCATCTGTATTCAACACTGCAATTCCACCGCCAAGAGTGGATGAATTACCAATTACTTCAGCGTTCCTCATATCAATATAATAACGGTCTTTAGCATAAATGGCACCACCAATGGAGTCAGCATGATTGTTTATGAAACTACAACTGTCTATGGTTATATAATGATTCCCCCCCGGGCTGATCGCATAGATTGCACCTCCATAAAAACCAGAACATCCTTCAAACCTGCAATTTGTCACATTTATGTCACGTGATCCAAATGCCACCCCTCCACCGTATTTTCCAGTGTTACCAATAAATTTAACATTGTTCAGGTTCTCAGATGACCAACCAATAGTAAATAAACATCCACCATAGTTCTCAGCATAACAATCTTCAAAAACAGTATTACTGATGCTCACTGCGGAATAATAATCGTATATCCCACCCCCTGAACCAACAAAATATGTTCCTGTGAGAAAGGCACTATCTCCTATAAACACACAGTTTTCTATGTAAACATCATCACAGTGGTAAAGGGCAAGGGCGCCTCCGGAGCCTGTCACCTTGTTGTTAATGAATCTGCATGAATCAAACCTTGTGTACCCGCATTTGTATAGATAACCTGCTCCACCAAGACTGTCCTCTGTCTGATTGTATCCACCCATTATTGTAAATCCTTTCATCACAACATAGTTGGTGCTATCCATATGGAACATCCTTCCTGCACCCCTCATATCAAGGGTGCATGCATCCCAGCCATGTTCACTTATAAGAACAAGGGAATCCTTTATATTTAATTCTCCAGAACTTATGTCATAATATCCATCTGCAAAAAGAATTGTATCCATTCCAGGGCAGGCAAAGGCAGAATCAATTGTATTCTGTATGGAATCCCTTTCAATCCCCGTTGTATCCACATACCAGTATGAGCCATCAAAGGGAATTTCAGCATGGGCACGTGGGTTTAAGGGCCACCAGATCCTGATTGTGTCAATCGTGTTCACACCTATGATGTTTTTAATGTCCTGATACCTCTCATCACCTTCAGGGTTTCTCTTCACAGTAAGTTTTCCATAGAAGGCATACGTATTTTCAGTATCTATGCTATCCTGTGTAAGTGCAATAACAATACCTTCAGGGTTTTTTGCACTTGTTACCCTCAAAACTGCAGTGTGCCATATTAGTGGATCATTGTAATCCCAGAGCATCTTTACATAGATTGTTCTATCCTTTCTCAAAAGGGTAGCAGGAATGGTATAATTACTGTCTCTGTAAACAAAGATACCCTGACCTATAAGGGTGGGGTCAGGCTCGGAGGGGATTTCAAAATTCATTGAGGTGGAGTAGGGCTCAAAGTATACATTTCCATAAAAAAGTCTCCTAATTGAATCAGCATCAGTGAATCTCCAGTAGTTGTTTGTAAAATCAACAAAACTTCCACTCAGGTTGGCATACTCATAGTCATCCTGGAATGTGTTATAATATACATTGGAAGAATGCATACGGACATCCGACATTGTTGTCAGACCAATTCCAGACTGATAGGTTTCAGTAGTGTCAAGGCTTCCATTATCCACAAACATTGAGTTATTAATATGAATCTTTCCCCCACCATCCACACCTTCAAAAGCACCCCCTTCCTCTGCTATATTTTCGGTGAAATTTGAATAATCAATGTTAATATTACCTGTAAGCAGGAACATCCCTCCACCACTCACACCTGCCCTGTTTCTGGTAATAAGACACCCTGATATCTGGAAGTCACCAAGCATTTCACAGTAAATTCCTCCACCTGAATCTGAAGCAAAACAATTTTCAATTCTGCTGGTTTTTATCCTTCCTGATATGGAATGGCCCAGGAACAATCCACCACCCAGGTCTGCACTATCACCAATGATGTAACATCCATTTATGGACCCAGTTACATCATCAAGTTGAATACCCCCTCCCGTTTTCAGGGATTTATTATTTTCAATCAAAGAGGAAGAGAGGTAGAGCGAATCAATGGTACCGAGATACATACCTCCACCAAATGATGAGAGATTATTCCTTACTACACATTTCTCAATCATGAGGGTATCCACATCCTCAACATAGAGCCCTCCGCCTGTTGGATATAACCCATTGAAACACCTGTTGTCCTCAATAATAGAATTTCTTATTCTTACACGGGGTCCTCTATAAATATAAACACCACCCCCTTTTTCCTGTGCACTTCCAGATGAAATTCTACATGAATCAATAATCACTCCATCTACCTGCTGGAAACAGATACCTCCACCACCCGGCTCCCCTGGCACATCTTTTATTTCCCCTCCAATTATTGTAATCCCTTTGATTTGAACATGTTGGAGATTGTAGCCATACAGAACCCTTTCAGCCGTGTCAAGGTAGGTCTCACTTACTGCAGTAAGTGTGCATGCCTCCATTCCATTTATACTCATAAGAACAATACTGTCCACAAGATTCAGACCTTCTGTAAATTGAGAAAGGTGATACGTTCCATTGTCAAGGAGAATTGTGTCTATTCCTATGGAGGAACCTGCAAGTGAAATTACATTGTTCAGTGAATCTCCTTCCACACCCGTGGTATCAACATACCAGAGATTCCTGTCGTTGATTAAATAATACTTTGTTGTATCCACGTTTGCTACAACCTTAATATAACTTCCTTTACACCTCAAAACATTGTTTATGTCGTCTGTTCTTAAATCATATCCGCCAGTGGTATCAAATACTGAGAAACTGCCTGTGTAAATACCTGTGCCAGGACCTGTTTCCCAAAGGAGGACAGCAATACCATCAGGAACGATATCAGATTTTGCAATGACAAAGGCAGCCTCCCTTTTATCAGGTTCTCTGTCTTCACCATATAGTTTTACATACAGGGTGCAGGGAACAATGGGTATAACTGGTGGGCTTGAAAACCCGGGGTCTGTGAAAACTCTAACTGAATCTATACTTAAAGGTTCACCTGGTGCGTCCAGAACTGTTGTTGTTTCATAAGGTGTGAAGTCAACATCACCTGAAAAGAGACCTGCAATGGTGGAAGAATCCGTATAAAACCAGTAATCATTATACAGATACTGGGTACCTATATATTTGCTATTATACTCTGTATCAGGCTGATAGGTATTGTAATAAACATTTGAATTATATATACGACATTCACCTGTAGGTTCAGCATAGGCAAGCCCGGAATTTACAGAATCCAGGGATGCATTCTCTGCCAGAAAAGAATTATAAACACGAGCAACGGCCTGAAAACCGACCTCAATTGCTCCTCCATATCCATCGCTTTGATTCTCCAGTATCTTTGAACCGGTTATGTAAACATTCCCATTATTATTAGATACAATTCCTCCTCCTTTCTCACCTGCCCTGTTTTTGACAATGTCACAATCTGTTAAACTTAGCTGAGTCCCCTCAAAGCAAAATCCACCCCCTAAATCAGCATAATTACTGGAAATTACACAATCTGTTAAATAAAGCTTTGCAGAACTGATTCCATAAATGCCCCCACCCTCTGATACTGAATTATTATGGGTAATCTCAACATCCTGAAATTTAACAGTATCAGGATATGCGAAATATCCCCCTCCACCCATATACGCAGTGTTATTGTTTATCCTCCCTCCACTAATGATAAGCATACCACCAGAACCACTTTCCCAGTATATACCCCCTCCTTTACCAAATATCCCAGAAGCTGTTGAAACAGAACAACTCTCAATAACTGTTTCGCTTATAAGCACAGTATCAGAGACCTCAACAATATTAATACCTCCTCCATAGAAAGTTCCAGTGTTGTTTATAAATTCACAATTTTTTATTTTTACAGGTGAATTTAAATAGCATAAAACCAATCCTCCACCCTGTTCTGTAGTGTTTCTATAAAAGTATGTGGATTCCAGAACCACTGAATCCCCATTTAAACCAATCAAAAAAACAGTTCCATCGCCATCAGTAAAATTATCATAGAAACCACATTTCCTTATACTTAGATAAGTAGATGTATCCTGATGGTAAATATATAAGGCTGCTCCGTCATTTGAGGAGTAACAATTCCGGCATTCCAAATTAAACATCTCCAATACAGAAGTGGACTCTGCATAAATTGCCCCTCCTTTACCTTCATTTCCAGATACGGTGATTGCAGAATCTATTTGAAAGATGGAATTGGTTAATGAGAGCCTTCCTCCTGACATTACAGCAATTGCTCCACCATAGGTTGATACATTTTTTGTGAAAAAACAGGAATCCACTATAATGTTTCCTGTATTATACAGACCTCCACCAGGAGAAGAATCAACATCCTGTCCATTCATTATGGTGAAACCCTTAACTTCACAATCTATGGCACCTGTGTTCACAATCACCCTGTCGTTCTTCTCAGCATCCAGGGTGCAAGCTTCAAACCCATTTTCACTCATCAATATAACAGAATCCACCATGTTCAAATGGGATGTAAGATAATAATGACCATCAGCAACAATCACTGTGTCAAACCCAGGGTACGCTGCAGCAGCATCTAATGCCGCCTGGAGTGAATCTCCTTCCACACCTGTGGTATCCACATACCATACATTACCAGAAAGGATAATCCCGCTGAATAAGATGAAAATAGAAAAACACCTCATAAATTCCTCCTTTTTTATCATTTTCTATACCCCTTTCCACAATAAGGACAAAATCTACCGTATGGATTAAAAATAGGCCTTCCACATCCAGGGCATACCTGGAGAAGTTTTGTCTTACATACAGGATAGAACCTTTCACCATCCTCATACACACTGAAAAAAGAACACCTGCAACAGATCACATACCTTTTTACATCCATACAGTCAGAATTTTTACAAAAATCATTCCAGATATAGATTTATTTTAACATATTGACTGTTGTTATATTATAAAAGGAGGTGCAATTTTTAGTGTGACATATTTTGGCACATTTATGGAAAAACTGTGACTTTTCCTGTCACTCTTTATTTCGCAGGGAAATACCAAAGGAAATTTTTTTCTGTAACATTTTTTCGTTTTCTGTGTTATATTTATGGCATGAAAGTAGAGGACTTTTACAGGAGGTATGGAAATATGATATTGTCAATAGCATACAGGATAACAGGAAACAATGCAGATGCGTGGGATATACTACAGGATACTGTACTTGAATTTGAAAAAAGGAAACCTGAGGGAAATATAAAGGCGTGGGCAGGAAAAGTAGCCACAAACAAGGCAATAAATCTTGTAAAAAAGGAGAATAGAATTATAGACCCACCAGATATAGAGGTTGACAGTGTTGAAAGGAAACTTGAAAAAAAAGAGATTGGAAAGATTGTGAACGATGCACTTTTAACACTTTCACCCATCGAAAGGGCGGTTGTGACCCTTAAAAAGTATGAGAATATGAGCCATAGAGAGATTGCCCGTGTTCTTGAAATCACAGAGGAGAACAGCAGGGTTATACTGATGCGCTCCTTGAAAAAACTTAAAAGAGTTCTTGAACCCTTGATAGGGGGTGTTTTATGAAAAAAATAGACATCATAACAGGGGATATGCCTCTTATAAAGAGGATATTTTACAGGTTCAAAAAAAGAGACAGGGAGACCAGAGAATTAAAAATGGTCTGGGATATGCTGGAACTTGTTCCAGAACCACCCATGGTTTACACACCAAAAAACACCAGAAAACTTCTATACCCTGCCTTTGCACTTGGTTTCCTGGGACTGCTCATCGGGCTTTACCTTGGTGTTAAATCTGAGCCCTACAATGATTATCTTGCCATAACCCAGGAGGTGATAAACTATGGAGAATAAAAAACTTTTAATCCTTGTGGTGGTATTAAGCCTTATTGTAGCCATGGGGATAGGCTTTGGTATCGGAAGAATTGTTACCATCAGAAGGGCATCAAGGATATTTGCCCACTTCACAAGGGAACAGATGTTGAGGCCTGAGATAGAAGAATACAGGGCTGTAATGGAGCCTCTTATTCAGGAAAAACAGAAACTTGTTGAACTACTCTGTATGGCAATAGAGAGAGAGGATTCTCTCTTTGCCTACAGGGTTGCTGGTGAAATAGCAGAGGTGCAGAACGAGATGTTGATGCACACTGTCCAGCATTTATTGAGGACTGGTGGCCACCTTCCTCCAGAGGTAAGAAGGGACTTTATAGGGTTTATGTTGAGAGGTAGACCAAAACAAAACAGGAGGTTAAGATGAAAAGGTTTATCGTGTTACTAAGTTTACCTGCGGTGTTTTTGTTCGCCCATGCCCCGGGTGGCACGAGAATGCCAGAGAGAGGCCAAATGATCCATCCCACGATGATTGAAGAGGAGCACATTATGGGTCCAGGCTTTGAAAACATCCTTGATGAACTCGGGCTTGAGGGTGATGCTATTAAAAAGGCTGAGGACCTGTGGTATGCTCATCAGAAGGAGATGCTTGACCTGAAGTACAGAATTGATAAGGCGAGGCTTGAGCTTGAAGAGTACGTTGCTGGAGAGAAGTTCAGTGTTGACAAAATTCTGGAGAAGTGGACAAACATACAGAAACTGAAGGACAATATGGAGAGAAAGCGTATGGAATTCCGTATAGCCATATTCAAGTTGCTACCCAAGGAGAAGCAGAAGGAGATGGGCTGGTGGCTTATTGGAAGCAGAAGAGGAATGATGAAGAGGCATATGATGAAGATCAAAAGAGAGAGAAGGTCTTTAAAAAAGTAAACCAACGAAAGGCCCCGAAAGGGGCCTGTTTTAGCCTACTTATTTTCAATATGTTATACAATTAATAGTGCCCCATTTGGTAAAACAATACCCCCTTCTGACAAAAAATCGCTGTTTAATTTTGAAACAGGCTTAAATCCAATCTCTTTCACCCATGGAAAGTTCTCTTCCTTTGTGAACATATAAACCCTTTTATCACCTGTGAATAATGGTTTTAACCTACGATAAACAGCAAGGGCGAACTCCTCAACCTTCCCACCATGAACAGTATCAACCAGCTCCTCCCAGTTTAAACCCAGGGGGCACCAGGCAACAAGGAAGATTTCTCCGCCCAATTCACAGAATTCATTTGCAACAAATAATGCCTTAACTGTCTGGACAAAATCAACATCCTCTGTCATGCCACACCCAATCAACAGCCTCCTGGTCTTCTTAACCTTGACCGTGTAAATCTCCCTCACAAGGGCACGTGCCTTTGGATGAAATTCCTCAAAATCACCGTAAAAGATATCAATGATACCATCCGGTGTCATCACAAGGTCAAGTATCCAGTCAATGGGGAGAAGCCTTGCTGCCTCTGCCATATCACGAGGGATAGGGTTTCCCTCATAAAATCCCGCCTTTATATCCTTGTGGCTGAAATAGGCATGATTATACTCTATTGTTTCATCCGCTGCAATTCCAGGAAGGACTATCTTTGGTCCTCCTGTGAATCCCGCTATCTCAGAGGAAAAAACACTCCCTATCCCCATTTTAAAATCTGCATTCACAGCCCATTTATTAAGATACACCCTGTTACCAAGGGAGGTTGTACCCGCATAAACATTGAGTTTTTTATCAAAGGCATCATGCAATATCACTATCTCATTATTGATTACATCTGAGCCCAGTTTCTCAACAAGATACTCCTCCTCTGGATGATTGTGTGTGCCAAATGCAACAATAATCCTTCTCTCCTTAACCCTTGCAACCTCAAGAACATTAAAAAGATATGGCAGAATATCCTTTATCGGGGTTGGCCTTGTATGGTCATCAACAATAACTGCAACAGAGTTTTTCCCTTTAACAAGGGGAAACAGTTCCTTAAAGGCATTCTCCACAACAGAAACAGGTTTAACAGGATAGGGTTTATAATCTATAACCTCAATCCCTTCATGGACTGGAACCTCCAGGAAGTTTCTGCCAGAGTTATAATAAACCTTTACTCTATCCCCTCTATTATTCTGATTTTTCCTTTTTTCCATTTTATCACCTCCTTTATCCTCCATTCACCCTCAATATCACTAAAATATATAATATACCTTGCAATACCTTTATGCCAGGGTTGGAGCCTCACCCCCCTGAGTAAAAGATAATCAAAACCAGTAAAATCCCCCTCCCTCACATCACCACAATATATATCCACATCAATCCCCAGTTTTGTCTTTATATGCCTTAAAAAAACACACTTCTTCTCCCTTCTCTCTGCCATAGTAACATTCAATTCTTCGTTTATAATCTTTAATACAAAACCACCAACACCACTACCAGCACCAAGGTCAAGAAGTGTTCCTGTTCTTATCTTTAAGGAAAGCAGGCATATTGGATAAACCAGAAAATCCCAGACCCAGTCTTCATCATCCCTGCCAATAAGGTTTATCCTCCTGTTCCACCTGAGGAGTTCAGATACATACTCCTCTATCCTTTTTATCTTCTCATCAGGAATATTAAAATGTTTCACGTGAAACATTCCTTAAAAATACCATCTCAATTCAATTCTTTTTGTGTTAAACCCTATATCAGGGAGGGTTTTGAACCCGTATAACTTTACATCAACATATGTGTCAATCAGTGCAAGAAACCAGACAAGCCCATCCCACCACAGAGTATCATAAAAGACTGCCCTGCGATAGTTTAATTCAGGCTCTCCCACACTCCCGTTCAAAAATCCATCCTTTGCCTCTTTATACCATTTATAATTGTAGTATGTCTGGTAAAGCAGGTATCCCTGTGAACCTGCAAAAACAACCCCTTTGAAGTAGTTCTCAGTATAAAACTGCCCTCCACCAGGGATAAAGAGGGATAATAGAATCCCTGTTTTAACAGATTTACCAATCAGGATGAAGATAAGGGTAACCATATGAGAAACTCTGTGCCCTTTCCTTTTTCACTCTTCACATCCACCCTTCCTCCATGGTCTTCCACTATCTTCTTCACGATGGTAAGCCCAAGCCCTGTTCCACCACTCTTGGATGTGAAGAATGGCTCAAATATTCTCCCACGAATCTCTGGTGGAATCCCGGGACCATTATCCTTGAAACTTAAAAGGCAGAAGTCACCATCTCTACTGGTTGTTATGGTTATCAGACCACCATCCATCACCTCAATGGCATTCATCACTATGTTATTAATCACCCTTTTTATCTTCATTGGGTCAAGGAAACAGGGGAGATTCTCACCCTCTATCACAATATCTATTTCTTTCTCCTCTGCAACAGTCTTCAATGGCTGGATTGCACTGTTTAAAACATCAATAATCCTGGCAGGAACAGGGTGCAGGGTATCCTTACCCCTTGAAAACTCAAGGAAGTCCTGGATTATATCCAGCATCTTATTAACCTCATCCCTTAATATCTTAACAATCTCCTTTCTTTCATCGAAGGGTAAATCCTCCCTTTCCAGAAATTCAAGGTATCCTTTAATAACAGCAAGTGGACTTTTAAGGTCGTGAATCACTGTACCAGCAACCTTCCCCAGTGTTGATAGCCTTGTCTCCCTTCTAACATCCTCAATCACCCTCTCATTTGACTTTCTCAACCTGTTTGAGAGGGTCTGTAAAATCTTTAAACCTGCCTTTGGGTTTATCTTTAATAGTTCCTTAAACCCATCCCTGTTAAGGATAAAGACCTCTGTGTCCTCAATTGCCCTGACTGTTGCAGACCTTTTCACACCTTCAAGAAGGGCCATTTCTCCAAAAAACTCACCATCGCCAAGCACAGCAATCACACTACCCCGGGAAGAAACCTCTACCTTTCCTTTGATTATCACAAAAAACTCGTCCCCGGCCTCCCCTTCCTTAATAAGGGTTTCTCCCTGTTTAAAGGTCTTATAAACACCCTTTTCCAGTATCTCTTTCAGAGCGTTTTCTGATAAACCATTAAAAAGTTCGCACTTTATCATCATGATAAAAATGTTTCACGTGAAACATTATTCCGCTCTCCTGAATCTTGCACCAAAAATCCTCATCTCCCTGGGTAAATAGGTTATGTTCAACCTGGGTATCTTCTCGGCATCCTCAACAACACTACCAACAACCTCAGCCACATACTCAAGGTGTCTTTCTGTATAAACCCTTCTGGGTATAGAAAGCCTGATATATTCAGGTGTATCAGAGGCAGCAAGGTCTCCACCAAAAACCCCAACCCTTATTCCACCTTTAACAAAAATCTCAGATGCAAGTGCAAAACCAGGAAACTGGTGGTCAGGAAGTATCTTTGATGCAATGATATAGACAGCATGCCCACCTGGAGGGTCAAACACGGGTATTTTTTTATCCTTTAATAATTTGTGCAGATACTCCACCTGATAAATTCTATGCTGGATATAATCCTCTTCCAGTGTCTCCTCAAGCCCGTTAACAATTGCCCATATATCCCTGTCTGGAAGGCCTCCATGGCTTGGGAATCCTTCCTTCACTGTCATAACCTCAATCACCCTATTATAAAGTTTCCTTGAACCTGTCATAAAAAGCCCACCTGTGTTGCACAACCCGTCCTTCTTAGTGCTCATATAAACTGTTTCAGCAAAGGAGAAAACCTCCTTAACCACATCCCTGAACCTCTTCTTCCTTTTCTCCGTCTTCCAGATAAAGTAACAGTTCTCAGCAAACCTTGAGGCATCAAATATAACGGGGATATTGTATTTTTTTAACAGTAATGAGAGTTTCCTCAGGTTATCAAGGGAAACGGGTAAGCCATACCTTGTATTATTAGTTAATGTCATCAGTATGAATGGGATACAATCTGATGATGCCTTTAAGAGGTCCTTCAGCCTCTTTATATCAATGTCTCCTCCATCACCTGGCAGGTCAATTGGTTCACCACCATTCCTTTCAATTATAACCCTTGTTGTCTCAAACAGTGAGTTTGAGGGAATAATATCCCCCTTTTTCACCAGTATCTCAAACAATATATCCTCTATTGCCCTTCCCTGATGCATTGGGAGTACATAGGGAAATCCAAAGTGTTCCTTAACTGATTTCCTCAATATATAAAAACCTTCCTGGAAAGCAAAAGACTCATCACCAGAGAACATGCTTCCAAGTTGTTTTATGCTCATTGCAGATGTACCACTATCCGAGACAAGGTCAATAAATACTGTTTTTGATGGTAAAAGAAATGGATTGAAACCTGCTTCCTCAATGGCCCTTTTTCTCTCTTTGTATGGAATTAATTTAATAGGTTCAACCAGTTTAACCTTATACGGTGGAACTATCATCACAATACCCTCCTTAAATTTAGGCCTCCATATCCATAACCAGAACCTGTTTCCTTTTCATAATATATGGAAAATCTAAAATTTCCAGATGCCTTTCCAATTGTTATGCGGAACAACAGTGACCTTGTATAATAGGTTCTTTTTTCATATTCATACTCAAACCATACCTTCTGAACCTGATTTATATGTAAAAGACCTGCACCTGGAGAGATGTAAAAGGTAGAAACGAACAGTGGATATTCCAGCAGAATCTTCAGAAAATACGTGTAAACCTTCATCTCTTTATAATTCACGGGTTTGTTCACCGTCGGAAAATTGAAAACCCTTGAGTACTCAACACCCACGGAAGGTTCAAACCCTTCTTCAAAGAAATAAATATAACCACCAACGTTATAAAACCATTGTGGGGGTGAGACACCCCCACCCCCACCAACAGAGAACGTAATAACACCCAGAAAAAAAACTATCATTTATTAAGGTCTGTATCTATCTGTGCCTTCTGGAGTTTACCTGAGTAATCAACATAAACCGTCTTTATCTCACCAAAGATTTCATAAACCCACTTTCCACCCTCTCTATGCCCATTCCCTGTATTCTTCACACCACCAAATGGGAGATGGCACTCTGCACCAATGGTTGGAGCATTCACATATGTGATACCTGCCTCAAGAAGTTCTATGGCCTTCATTGCCTTTCTCAGGTCTGTGGTGTAGATGGAGGATGAAAGTCCGTAGGTTGAGTTGTTTGCAAGTTCAATTGCATGGTCAAAGTCCTTAGCCTTTGTCACAGAGAGCACAGGACCGAATATCTCCTCCTGGAATATTCTCATCTCTGGCTGGACATCAATGAAGATGGTTGGCTCAATGAACCAGCCTTTAGAACACTCTCCCTCTGTATATCTCTTTCCTCCAAGTATGAGTTTTGCACCTTCATTCTTTCCTATCTCTATGTATTCCAGTATCTTATTCATCTGACCCTCATTTATCACAGGCCCCATGTCCACGCTTTCATCCAGTCCATTCCCTATCTTCAACTGTTTTGCCCTCTCAACAAGCATCTCAATGAATTTATCGTAGATGGGTTCATGGAGAATGAGCCTTGATGTGGCGGTGCACCTCTGACCTGTTGTCCCGAATGCACCCCAGAGCACACCTTCAAGTGCAAGTTCAAGGTCTGCATCATCCATGACAATCTGTGGATTCTTTCCACCAAGTTCAAGTGAAACCTTCTTCAGCATCTTACCAGCAACCTCTGCAATCCTTGAACCTATGGCAGATGAACCTGTGAATGAGATAACACCAATATCAGGATGTGAAATAATTGCCTCACCAACCCTTGAACCTGTTCCATGCACAATATTCACAACTCCCTTTGGAACCCCTGCCTCAATCATTATTTTAACCAGTTCTGTTGCGGTTGCAGGTGTATCAGAGGCAGGCTTGAAAACAACCGTGTTCCCCAGCAGAAGTGCAGGAACCATCTTCCAGCAGGGGATAGCCATGGGGAAATTCCATGGTGTGATAAGGCCTGCAATACCAACTGGTTTCACTATTGTGTATGCAATCTTATCTCTGAGTTCTGAAGGTGTTGTAACACCGAAGAGCCTCCTGCCCTCACCAAACGCATAGTAAAGGGTATCAATTCCCTCCTGCACATCCCCCCTTGTCTCCTTCAGTATCTTTCCCATCTCCCTTGTTTCAAGTTTTGCCAGTTCCTCCTTCCTCTCAACCATGATATCCCCTGCCTTCCCCAGAATCTTCGCCCTTTCAGGCACAGGCAGAGATGCCCATTCCTTCTGCGCCTTTTTGGCAGCCTCAACAGCCCTGTAAACATCCTCCTTCCCTGAGGAGGGAAATACACCTATAACCTCATCCCAGTTTGCGGGGTTTCTGTTCTCAAAGGTCTCCCCGCTCACAGCGTCAACCCACTCACCGTCAATGTAGTTATAATATCTCTCAGCCATACTACCTCCTTTTTTTACACAGGTTAACACATAAACCCATTTAAGTCAACAGGGAATCCACCCTTTAAAATTGTTTTACAAAACTGAACATGCAAAATTATACTATATGGTATAACCGGTTCTGGTACAACGGATACCTTAACAAAATACTGGATTCTTGCCTGTGGAATCAATTAACGTAGAAAATTTTTCATTTTTCTCCGCATTTATCATCCTTCACGGCTCTGTTCTCACTCTCTTTTTGTAAAATCTCTTTAATCTGTTGATCAAGCACAGGAATTTCATTCTTTACTATATCCCAGACTATTTCGTAATCCACCCCCATGTAATCGTGTATCAATTTATCCCTTGTTCCCGCAATTTCCTTCCACTTAACTTCAGGATATTTTTCCCTGAATTGTAAGTTAATCTTTTTCACTGCTTCTCCAATGATTTCAAGACTTCTTACCCATGCTCTTTTTAAAACTTCATTTTTCACAAATTCATCAAAGGCTATATGCTCACTGCTTTTTATTAAAAATTCTGTTTCGTCCTTTATATGTTTGAGGTACTCAATCTCCCCTGACAAAAATAACCTCCTCCATAATATAAGGTTTAAGATAGGGGCTGAGACTCTCAGAAGTTACCAGTTCAACCTTCCTCCCAAGCAACTCCTCAATATAGAATGCAAGATGGATAAAATTCATAAAGGTTTTCTTCCCGGGTTGAAACTCAACCAGAATGTCCACATCGCTGTCATCACGGGGAGTTCCTTTTGCAAACGAACCAAAGACCCCAAGGCTCTTTACCCCGAATTTTTTAAACTCCCGAAAGTGCTTTTCAAGTAATTTCAGCAGGTCTTCTTTGTTTTTAACCATAGCAAGTTAAATATAATGCCAAAATCAAACTCTTGCAAGGATTTATTCATTCCTTAGTCCCCACAGGTGGAATAGCATCATGTTCCATGCAAAACAACTTATTACCCATTCTCTCTGTAAATCATCCCATAAACCCTGCAATCCCTTAATAGTTTCCTGTGTTTCCCCTCACACACAATCTTCCCCCTGTCAAGCACAAGGATTTTGTCTGCGTGCCTTATGCTTGATAACCTGTGGGCTATGACAATCACAGTCTTTCCCCTTGATATTTTCTTGACTGATTTCACTACCTCCCTTTCTGTCTGTCTGTCAAGACTGCTCGTAGCCTCATCAAGTACCAATATGGGTGCATCCTTTAATATGGCACGGGCAAGGGCTATCCTCTGCCTCTGCCCACCTGATAACTTAACCCCCCTCTCTCCTATCTTCGTATCATATCCCTCGGGTAGCCTCCTTATAAATTCATCTGCTCCTGCAAGCCTGGCTGCCTCCTCTATCTCTTTATCACTCGCATCCCTCCTCCCAAACCTTATGTTCTCCCTTATTGAGTCTGAAAATAAAAATACATCCTGTGATACATACCCTATATTCTCCCTCAATGACCTTATGTTTATCTCCCTTATATCCATTCCATCCAGTTTTATCCTCCCTTTTTCTGGTTCATAATACCTCATAATCAATAACCCTATGGTGGACTTGCCAATACCTGTCCTCCCAACTATCCCAACAGTCTCCCCGGGGTCTATCCTGAAGGATACCCCTTGTAACACCTCTTCCCGCCCATAGGAAAACTTCACCTCCTCAAATTCAATCCCTCCTTTAAGTCTCACTTCCTTCCCCTCTTCATAAGGCTCCATATCCTCATCAAGTATCTCAAATATCCTCTTAACCGATGCAAGAGAACGCTGTATGGAAAGATTTAGGTTCATTAAAGTCTGGGTTGGACCAAACAAATACCTTAAAAATGAATTAAATGCCATTAAGCCACCTATGGTAAGATTCCCCCTCATTATCTCTCCACACCCATACCAGATGAGAACAATAGGCCCTGCTGATGATATGAGAACAGATATTATACTGAACAGTGTTGATAATATATCAAGACGAACAGATTTCCTTATTCCCTCCTTAACACTCCTTATAAGCCTTAATGAACCATAGATTTCCCCTGTGAACGCCTTTATTATTGTAATCCCTGATAATAGTTCCTGCAAATCTTTATTTACCTTTGCAAATGCCTCCCTCACCTCCCAGCTCATATCCCTTATCCTCCTGTTGAATCCATATATGGAGAGTGCATAAAATGGTAGTATGGAGAAGGAGATAAAGGCAAGTCTCGGATGGAGATAAATGGTTGCTCCAATGCCTGCAATGAATACAAGACAGTTCTGGACAAAGGATACAAGTGTATCTGCAAGAAGCCCTTGAACCGCATTCACATCATCCGAAAGCCTGCTCATCAAGTATCCTGTCTCTTTATTATGCAGATAGGACAATTTTAATCTCTCTGTGTGATTGAAAAGACTCATCCGCAAATCAAACAAAACCCTTCCCCTGAATGTGGCAAGGAGATACCTTTCTATAAATATAGAGAATGCCCTTAAGAAAAGAACACCTATCAAAACAAATCCAATGATATTCAGGATTCTGAATGACTTCATAACAATAACCTTATCAATAAGATACTTTGTCAGGAAAGGCATGGGAAGTTGAAGCCCAACACCAAGAAGCATAAACAAAAATGCAAGGAAACCCTTGAACCAGTAGGGACGGAGAAACCTTAAAAACCTTAGAAAATAGTGAAGGTTATTTTTTACAGAGTTTCTGCAACAAATCATAGCATCCATTTAGTTGTAAAATTAATTTTTATTACAAAATTTTCAATACCTTTTTATCTTCAGTTCTCCATCCCACCTGGATTCAAGGGAAGATAGGGCTGGAATTAATAAATGAGCCTGTCCCTTTCCCTGTAAATATAAGAATTTTGCTGTTGTTTTACCGCCCAGGTTTCCTTTATGATTTTTCACTATAAATGTATCGCAGGGTAGTGACCAGAGCTCAAGATTACCTTTAACATTTTCCACCAGGAAAAAGCTTCTTCCGGCCAAATGATTAACTTCAATGTTTCCTATGTGGTCCAGGATGGAAATGGAGCTGTAATTTGCTTTTCCTTTAAAGATTACCCTGCCCTTTGTTTTCTGAATCTTCACAATTCC